>JBAWHH010000234.1:0-1595 GCA_049593715.1 Rhodocyclaceae bacterium | reverse complement strand
TGCTCCGCAACGAACGACAGATTGCCGTTGTGCATGTCCGTGTTGCCGATCAGCACGCCAAAGGCCCACAGGAATTCGGCACCAGCCGCCGCTTCGGTGTTGATGTGGGCGCCCATCGCAAGGCGGCGCGCGATGGTCGGCCAATCCACGCTGCCAGCGCCCACGAATTCCGCGTCCAGCGCCGCGAGGGAAAACAACCCGCGTCGCCCCAGGCTTCCGATGCGGTCGAATCGCTCGACTTCGAGAAAACGCTGACCACCATGGTCGACAACGTGCGACCTACCTGCGGGAACGCCGGCTTCACGCAGCGTTTCCAATGCGAGATGTTCCGCCAGCAGCAGATCGTGCCAGCGTTCGCTGACGGGGCTCGCCTCCGCCTCGCTGAACTTGACGATCATCTGACGCGGTCCTTCGGGTGTCATCGCCCAGGCGGTGAACTTTGGCTGCTCGCCCCCTGCCGACGATCCCGGTATTTCGCCGCGGGCCGCCACCTGAGCCAACCGGGCATATTCCTCGGGCTTTTGCTCCTCCTCGATCGGCTCGGGAACGGGCGCCGCGAGAAAGCGGTTGCGCGCGGCATCGCCCAGCAGCAGATTCCCCACTTGGTCATGGCCATGCGCCAGCAGCGCTCGCAGGACGTGGGTGTCGGTCCAGTCCGCGAGCCTTGCCGGAAGGCCGAGTTCAGCGCCGTAGCGGGCGGCGTAGGCGCGGCCGAGATATCCTTGGGGCCGCATGTCGAACAGCCACCAGGGCAGGCCCTCGCTGTGCAGGGACACCCCGTCCATTTGCTGCATCACGAACCCTTCCGGCCTCGCGGGCGTCAGGGTTCCCAGTTGGCGAATCCGGCCTTCTGCATCGACCCGGTAAACCGGGATCTCGGGCAAGCCGCGCGCCGTATCGCGGAGCGCGTATTGAATAGATCGCGCAGCGCCGATCCGCAAGATCTCGTCGCCGAGTTCGGCTTGTGCGCGGGAGAGCGTCGGCTGGCTGATGCCAATTTTTTCAGTCAGTTGCCGCGCAGGTAGCGGACCACCAGCCAAGTGGGTGCGGATGGCGTCAGCGTACCGGGACATGATTATGAATTGTTTAATGAATCGATGCGTGAATAGATATTCTAGGCGGGCCGCCGCTTCCTGACGAGAGGTTTTTCCAATCGAGCCCACCCTTGAGGCGGCGCTCGCGTGAATTGAGGGTATTTGTCGTGCCGCGTAAGGTGACTTGAGGCCGCAGCCGCCGATAATGTCCCCGGAATCCGTGCGTTCTCCGCCATGCCCCACGTCCTGATGATCGAAGCCGAACCCGCTTGGAAGCTGTTTGCAAACCTCGGCCAAGCGCCGGATCATGAGAGCGGAGATCCGGGGCAGCGCGAAAGTCCCGTCGTTCCCGCGAAAGCGGGAACCCATGCGCCGTTGGCACTTGGAACTGCCGACAGATTCCCGCTTTCGCGGGAATGACGTTTTTTGACGCCGCTTCTTTCAGCGCGACAGGGCGACAGGGCGAATCGATTGCCCCTTTTCTTGGATTCGAAAACAGCTTCTTACAGCCTCACCCTCGCGCCATGAAAATCTCTTTGCGCATCCTGCTGGGCTATTTTC
>JBAWHH010000233.1:0-11989 GCA_049593715.1 Rhodocyclaceae bacterium | reverse complement strand
ATCCGGCGGATTTCAGCGGCAAGCTGTATTTGGCGGGTGACGGCGCAATCCGCGATGCCAAGACGGGCTACTTCACCATCATGGGGCGGATCGACGACGTGCTGAACGTGTCGGGGCACCGCATGGGCACGATGGAAATCGAGTCGGCTCTCGTGGCCAACCCGATGGTGGCGGAAGCGGCGGTGGTGGGGCGTCCCGACGACCTCACTGGCGAAGCGATCTGCGCCTTCGTGGTGCTCAAGCAGTCTCGACCCACGGGCGAAGCCGCCATCAAGATCGCCAACGAACTGCGCAACTGGGTGGGCAAGGAAATCGGTCCCATCGCCAAACCCAAGGACATTCGCTTCGGCGAGAACCTGCCCAAGACCCGTTCCGGCAAGATCATGCGCCGCCTGCTGCGTTCGCTGGCAAAGGGCGAGGACATCCTGCAGGACGTGTCCACGCTGGAGAACCCCGCCATCCTGGATCAGCTCAAGAACACGGCCTGATCCGGATCGGCGAACGGGAACGAAAAAGGGCGCTGCGGCGCCCTTTTTTCTGCGGCTGGCGGGGTGCGCGCCTCCGGGGTGCGTTCCGGCGCGAATTGGCCCATCGGTTGGTGCAAGGTAGGCAGCCCATGCCGATGCTTGGGTGAGGAGGGCAAGGATGAATCGCTCGTTGCTGACCGGGCAGCGTCTGGTGGGGCTTTTCCTGCTGGGATGTGTCCTGTTCAACTACCCGGTACTCTATCTCTTCAACCACCCCGTACGGGTGTTGGGCATACCGCTGCTCTACCTCTACGTATTCATTGCCTGGGCAGTGCTGGTGGCGCTGATGGCCTGGGTCAGCGAACGCCGGGGGGAGTAGACCGCGACATGCTCCAGGGGTGGGTCATTGCGCTGGTGTCCTTCGCGTATCTGGGCGTGCTGTTCGGCATCGCCTGGATCGGCGACCAGCGGGCCGATCGCGGCCGCTCGATCATCGCCAACCCCTACATCTACACGCTGTCTCTGGCGGTGTACTGCACCACCTGGACCTATTACGGCAGCGTGGGCCGCGCCGCGTCCACCGGCATCGGCTTTCTGCCCGTCTACCTGGGGCCGACGCTGATGCTGGCGCTGTGGTGGTTCGTCATGGTGAAGATGATCCGCATCAGCCGCATCAACCGCATCACCTCCATCGCCGATTTCGTCGCCTCGCGCTATGGCAAGAGCCATCTGCTCGGCGGACTGGTCACGGTCATCGCCGTGATCGGCATCGTGCCGTACATCTCCCTGCAATTGAAGGCGGTGTCCAACAGCCTGGTGATCCTGCTGCAGTATCCGGACATCGTCATGCCCGCCAGCCTGGGCGGCGGGCCGCTGCTGGAGGACGCCACGCTCTATATTGCTTTGCTGCTGGCGGCCTTCACCATCCTGTTTGGCACCCGGCACCTGGATGCCACCGAGCGCCACGAAGGCATGGTGGCGGCGATCGCCTTCGAGTCGGTGGTCAAACTGGTCGCTTTCCTCGCCGTGGGCCTGTTCGTGACTTTCGGCATGTACGACGGCTTCGGCGACATCTTCGAGCGCGCTGCCCAGGTTCCGAATCTGGAAGCGCTGATGAGCGTCGCCAAGACCAGCGATTTCAGCGGCTGGGCGTCGCTCACCCTGTTGTCGATGCTGTCCATCATGCTGCTGCCGCGCCAGTACCAGATCGGCGTGGTGGAAAACGTCAACGAAAGCCACTTGCGCAAGGCGATCTGGCTGTTCCCGCTGTACCTGCTGCTGATCAATATCTTCGTCCTGCCCATCGCTCTGGGTGGGATGTTGCGTTTCCCCGGCGGGGACGTGGACGCCGATACCTTCGTCCTCACCCTGCCCATGGCCGAGCAGTCCCCGGGGCTGGCCCTGCTGGTGTTCGTCGGCGGGCTTTCCGCCGCCACGGGCATGGTCATCGTCGAAACCATCGCGCTCGCCACCATGGTCTGCAACGATCTGGTGATGCCTTTCCTGCTGCGCCAGCGCTGGCTGGGCCTGCAAAACCAGAAAGATCTGACCTGGCTGCTGCTGTCCATCCGGCGCGGCGCCATCGCCATCATCCTGGCGCTGGGCTACGCCTACTTCCGCGCTGCCGGCGAAGCCTACGCCCTGGTGGGCATCGGCCTCATCTCGTTTTCCGCCGTGGCCCAGTTCGCGCCGGCCATTTTTGGCGGCCTGTTCTGGAAAGGCGGCACACGCAATGGCGCCGTGGCCGGACTCGCCGCCGGGTTCGCCGTGTGGCTCTACACCTTGTTGCTGCCATCGTTCGCCCAATCGGGCTGGCTGCCCCTGTCCTTCCTGGAGGATGGGCCCTTGGGCATCGCCTTGCTCAAGCCCCAGCAGTTGTTCGGTTTGGCGGGACTGGACGGGATTACCCACTGCCTGCTGTGGAGCATGCTGGCCAATCTTGGCTGTTACATCGGCGTGTCGCTGGCGCGCCGCGGCAGCGCCAAAGAGACAGGGCAGGCCACGCTGTTCGTGGATGTGTTCAAGGAGGGGGGCGCCGGGACGGCCTCGCGCTTCTGGCGCGGCAGCGCCCAGTTCGAGGATCTGCTCGCCCTGGCGGCCCGATTTCTCGGCCAGGAGCGCGCCCGCGCCGCCTTTGGAAATTATGCCCGCCAGCGTGGGTTTGCCGGGACCGACGAGTTGCCCGCCGATGCCGGCCTGGTCCATTTCGCCGAGATCCTGCTCGCCGGTGCCATCGGTTCGGCGTCGGCGCGCATCATGGTGGCCTCGGTGGTGGAAGAAGAGCCGCTGGGGCTGGAAGAGGTGATGAACATTCTCGATGAAGCGTCCCAGGTGCGCGCCTACAGCCGCCAGATCGAGCAGAAGTCGCGGGAACTGGAGGCGGCGACGCGGGAGCTGCGGGCGGCCAACGACCGCCTCAAGGAACTCGACCGGCTCAAGGACGACTTCATGTCCTCGGTAACCCACGAACTGCGCACGCCACTGACGTCGATCCGCGCCTTTTCGGAGATTTTGCTCGACAACCCGGAAATGGAAACGGGCGAACGCCAGAATTTCTTGGGTATCATCACAGCGGAAACGGAGCGGCTGACGCGCCTGGTGAATCAGGTGCTGGATCTGGCAAAAATCGAATCGGGCAACGTGCAATGGCACACTGCGGAGCTGGATCTGAAGGAGGTCGTCGAACAGTCCATCGCAGCCACCAGCCAGCTTTACCGCGACAAGGAGGTGCGACTGACGGCGCACCTGGCCGACGGTTTGCCGCTTGTGGTGGCGGATCGGGACCGGCTGGTGCAGGTCATGCTCAATCTGCTGTCCAACGCCGTCAAGTTCGTCGCCGCGGGCGCGGGGCGGGTGCAGGTGAGCTTGGGCGCGGCGGGGGATGTGGTAAGGGTGGACGTGCGGGACAACGGTCCGGGTATTGCGCCGGAAGATCAAGGCATGGTCTTCGAGCGCTTCCGCCAGGGCGGCAACGTGATGACGGACAAGCCCCAGGGAACGGGCCTGGGACTGCCCATCAGCCGCCAGATCGTCGAGCATTTCGGCGGCAAGCTGTGGGTGCAAAGCGAGCCGGGACAGGGGGCGACGTTTTCCTTCACGCTGCCGGTGGCGGAAACGGTGCGGGAGGCCACGGCTGATGCGGCGTGAGTGGCCCGGGGGAAAGGCATCATCCAACAATCAAGCCGGCCCGCCGGCGGGGTCGCGCCAACGGCGGTCCTGCGGCGCGAGATCCGGCAGTGCGCTTGCTTAGAGGAGGGGGACAACGACAATGCCGAAAAAAGTTCTGATCGTGGACGATGAGCAGAACATTGTGATTTCGCTGGAATTCCTGATGAAGCGGGAAGGTTTCGAGGTGTTCGTCGCCGCGGACGGCGATGCGGCGCTGGAACAGATCGAGGCCCGCAAACCCGACCTGGTGTTGCTGGACGTGATGTTGCCGAAGAAGAACGGGTTCGAGGTTTGCCAGCAGATCCGCACCATGCCCGATATGCAGGGAACCAAGGTGATCATGCTCACGGCAAAAGGCCGCGATACGGAAGTGGCCAAGGGTCTTGCCCTCGGCGCCGATGCGTATATGACCAAGCCCTTTTCCACCAAGGAACTGGTGGCCCAGGTGAAGTCGATGCTGGGAGTGACCGCGTCCTGAAAATTCGGTTGGTCCTCCTTCCGGCCGGCTGCTCCATGACTACCTCCATTTCCCGCTGTAGTTCACCCGGCCGCCTGTGCGGCCACGGTGGCGCCCGGCATTACCGGCATTCCGGCCGCGGCGTCCGATCCGCGAAATCCCTCCCGAGGGCGGCGCGATGAAGCCGAACGTCAAGTTCGCCCTGGCGGTCGTCGTTTGCCTGCTCTCCCTGCTGGGGGTGGTTGCCTTGATCGGGGCGGCGGTATGGACGGATTTCCATGCCGAAGAACAGCAGGCGGTTGCCGACGCCCTGCGCGGGCGGATGGCGCTGGTGCTGGTGCTGCTGGCCATCGCGGGCGGGACCGTCGCCGCGGCGATGCGGGCGGCGTTTTCCCGCTATGCGCTGGCGCCCCTGCGGGTCGCTGAGGAAGCGCGGCTGATTCTCGGCGCCAACCCGGAGCGGCGCCTCAGCCACAGCGGCGCGGCGGAAACGCTGCCCCTGGTGCAGGCTTTCAACGAATTGGCGGACCAGCGCGACGAGCTGAAACGGGACGTGGAGGCCAAGGTGCGCGAGGGGCGCGCGTCGGTGGAGGAAGAACGCAACCGGCTTGGCGCCCTGATGTCGGAGCTGACCCAGAGCGTCGTGGTGTGCAATCTCGACGGCCGGATCATCCTTTACAACAACCGCGCCCGGCTGCAGTTCAAGGCCCTTACCGACGGCGCCGCCGCCGCGGGGGGCACACTGATCGGATTGGGGCGTTCCATTTTCGGCATCTTCGAGCGCAATCTCATCGCCCACGCCCTGGAGAACATCCAGAACCGCTTGAAGCGCGCCGGCTCCCAGCCGATGGCCAATTTCGTCACCACCAGCCGTGCCGGCCAGTTGATCCGCGTACAGATGGCGCCGGTGCTGAGCACCTCGGGCGAGCCAGGACAGGAACAATCCGGCGAGCGTCAGATCACCGGCTACGTGCTGATGCTGGACAACATCACCCGCAGTTTCGAGGCGGAGAGCCGGCGCGACCAGGCGCTGCAGGATCTCACCGAAGGCAGCCGCGGCTCCCTGGGCAACATCCGGGCGGCAGTGGAAACCCTGGCCGACTACCCCGACATGGAAGTGGCGCAGCGGGAGAGCTTCATCAACATCGTGCGCGACGAAGTGCGCGCCATGAGCCAGCGCCTGAACGACACCGCGAGCCAGTTTGCCGATGCGCTCAAGACCCGCTGGCCGCTGGAGGAGATGCTCGGGACGGACCTGATCCAGGCGGCCCAGCGGCGCATCGAAGACCGCGTCAAGCTGCGTACCCGCATTGACGACGTGGACGAAAGCCTCTGGCTGCGGGTGGACAGCTTTTCCCTGTTGCAGGGGATCAGCTACCTCGCTTTCCGTCTCAATGATGACTACGACGTGCGGGAGATCCGTTTCCGCCTCGCGGGCGAAGGGCGCTTCGCCCATCTGGACCTGGTCTGGTCGGGCACGCTGGTGGGATCCGAAACCCTGGTGAGCTGGGAAATGGAGCCGATGAATTTGGGTGGGGAAGCCAGCCCCCTGACGCTGCGAGACGTGGTGGATCGCCACGACGGCGAAATCTGGACGCAGCGGGAAACGGCGACGCAGCGCCACTATTTCCGCCTGCTGGTGCCGCTGGCGGCGCCCCAGGCGGTGGCCGAGCCGGAAACGGTGCTGCGGGCGGAGAGCCGGCCGGAGTATTACGACTTCGACCTTTTCAAGATGTCGGAGGGCAGCCACGAACTGGATGACCGCCTGCTGACCGAACTCACTTACACGGTCTTCGATACGGAAACCACCGGCCTCGATCCTTCTGCTGGCGACGAGATCATCCAGTTCGGTGCCCTGCGCATCGTCAACAACCGCCTGCTGCGCGCCGAGAGTTTCGAGCAACTGGTGGATCCGCGGCGCAGCCTGGCGCCGGAGTCGATTCAGGTGCACGGCATCACCCCCGACATGCTGGTGGGGCAGCCGGACATTCGGCGCGTGCTGCCGGCTTTTTACGCGTTCTGCGAAGACACGGTGCTGGTCGCCCACAACGCCGCGTTCGACATGCGCTTCCTGCAATTGAAGGAGGATGCTACCGGGGTACACTTCGGCCAGCCCGTGCTGGATACCCTGCTGCTGTCTGCCGTGATCCATCCCAACCAGGAAACGCACCGCCTCGAAATGATCGCCGAGCGTTTCGGCATCAAAGTCATCGGCCGGCATACTGCCCTGGGGGACGCTTTCGTCACCGGCGAAGTGTTCCTGAAGATGATTCCCCTGCTGGCGGAGAAGGGCATCCGTACGCTGCGGCAGGCGCGCGAGGCCGCCCAACAGACCTATTACTCTCGGGTGAAATACTGAACCTCGGTTGATGATGGACGCTGCACTCTAGGAACGTGCCGACCATCGGCTTGAAACCCCAGCCTACGGAAGGCGAAAGGAACTCCATGGAACCCCCCGCAACAAACGCGCCCGGCGAATACCTCTCGCTGTATAGCGCGCTGTCCTCCATCGTGCGGCGAACTCCCGTCACGGTCATGCCCCAGGCGAGCATCGGGCAGGCGCTCCAGGTGATGGAGGACAACCGCATCGGTTCGGTCATCATCGCCGAGCAGTCCGACGGGCGCCCGCTGGGCATCTTCACCCTGCAGGATCTGCTGCGCCGGGTCGCCCTGAAGGACTGCAACCTCACTCTGCCGATTTCCGACGTGATGACCACGTCGCTGGTGACCCTGCGTACCGACGCCACAGGCTACCAAGCCTCGCTGGCCATGGCACGCCGCGGCGTACACCACATGCTGGTGGTGGATCACGAAGGGAGGTTGAAAGGCATCTTGTCCCAGAACGACCTATTCACGTTGCAGCGCGTTGGCGTCAAGGAAATCAGCCGGGACATCCGCGAGGCGAAGGATATGGCGAGCCTGCAGGCGTCGGGCCGCGACATCCGCCGCCTCATCGACACCATGCTCACCCAGGGAGTGAGCGCCGAACCGCTGACCAACTTCATCTCCACGCTGAACGACCTGCTTACCCTGCGCACCATCGAGCTGACGCTGGCGGAAATGGAAGTCCCTGACGTGAAGTGGTGCTGGATCGCCCTGGGCTCCGAAGGCCGGCTGGAACAGACCCTGAGCACCGACCAGGATAACGGGATCATCTTCGACGCCGCTTCCGACGCCGAGGCCGAAGAACTGCGGCAACATTTCCTGCCCTTCGCCAAAGCGGTGAACCAGAAGCTGGACGCCTGCGGGTTTCCCCTGTGCAAGGGGAACATCATGGCCGGCAATCCGGAATGGTGTCTGTCCCTGGACGAATGGCAGCGCAAGTTTTCGGAATGGATCTACGATCCCCATCCCCATGCGCTGCTCAACGCCACCATTTTCTTCGATTTCCGCCCGCTCTACGGCGAGGAAGACCTGTCCACCGCGCTGCGCGACTGGCTGTTCTCCCGCACCACGACGACGCCGCTGTTTTTGCGTTTCATGGCCCAGAATGCCTACCAGTGCCAGCCGCCGCTGGGCCTGATCCGGGATTTCGTATTCCACGACGCCAAGGCCCATCCCCATACCATCGACCTCAAGATGTACGGTTCGCGGCCTTTCGTGGACGCGGCGCGGGTGTTTTCCCTGGCCCGCGGCGTGCCCCACACCAGCACCGCGCAGCGTCTGCGGGCGGTGGCGACTAAGTCGGGGCTCGGCGGCGACGATTGTTCTTCCATCATCGACGGTTTCTACTTCATCCAGCTCCTGCGCCTGCGCCGGCAAAAGGAACTGGGCACCGCCGACGCTGAAGGAAATCGCCTCGATCCGGACAAACTCAACGAACTCGACCGCCACATCCTCAAGGAGGCCTTCAAGCAGGCACGCAAGCTGCAAAGCCGGCTGGCGCTGGAATATCGCCTCTGAGCACTGGGCGCTGGGCGGGAATGACATGACTGTCGAAGAATCCCCTGGCCGGGAAGGCGCCGCCGCAGCCATCGGGCAGCGGCACCGCCGCCACTGGCGCGGCAATCTTCGCTTGACCGCCCTCTGCCTTTTGGTCTGGGCCCTGGTGACGTTCGTGCCCGCCTACTGGGCGCAAGAACTGAACCGCATCGATTTCTTCGGCTGGCCCCTGGGTTTCTACATGGCGGCCCAGGGTGGGCTCATCATCTATGTGATCCTGATTGGCGTCTACGCCTGGGGCATGGACCGCCTGGATCGCCAGTGCGGCGTCGACCAGCCTGGGGACCCGTCTTGAGCGCGGGCCGATCCGCATTTTCGACGCAGTTGCGCAAGTATTACGTCATCTACAGCGGAGGTTTCGCCGCCTTCGTGGTGTTGCTCGCGATCGCCGAGCAACTGGGCTTGCCGCCGTCGTGGATCGGCTACATCTTCATGCTCGCCACCATCGGCCTTTACACCGTGATCGGGGTGCTGAGCCGTACGGCGGACGTCTCGGAGTATTACGTGGCGGGGCGCCGCGTGCCGGCGGTGTTCAACGGCATGGCGACGGCAGCGGACTGGATGAGTGCCGCGTCCTTCATCGGTCTAGCCGGTTCCCTTTACCTGGGCGGTTTCCAGAGCCTGGCTTTCCTCATGGGCTGGACCGGCGGTTATGTGCTGGTGGCGCTGCTGCTGGCGCCGTACCTGCGCAAGTTCGGCCGCTTCACCATCGCCGATTTCCTCGGGGCGCGCTACGGCGGCAATCTGGCGCGAACGGTGGGCGTATGCGGGACCATCATGGCGTCGTTCACCTACGTCGTGGCCCAGATCTACGGCGTGGGGATCATCACCAGCCGCCTCGTCGGGATGTCGCTGGAAGTCGGCATCTTCGTCGGCCTGGCGGGGGTGCTGGTCTGTTCCTTCCTCGGCGGCATGAAGGCCGTGACGTGGACCCAGGTGGCCCAGTATGTCGTACTGATCGTGGCGTATCTGGTCCCCGTGACGCTGATGTCGTACAAGGTCACCGGCGTGCCGGTTCCCCAGGCGATCTACGGCAGCGTGCTGCAGCAATTGGGCGAAATCGAAAAGAAGCTGTTCGACGATCCGCGCGAAATCGAGGCGCGGGACCGTTTCCGCCAGCGGGCCGAAAGCCTGTCTGCGAAAATCGACGCCCTGCCGGGATCGCTGGTGACAGAGCGTGCCGCGCTGGAGCAGCAGGTGGAACAACTTCGGGCCGGCAACGCGCCGGCGAAAGAAATCGCGGCGAAAGAGCGGGCACTGGCGGCCTTGCCGGCGACCGCCGCCGGTGCCAAGGATGTCTGGAGCAAAGCGCGGGAAGAAGACCGAAAAGCGGCCGCCCAGCCGTCGCCCCACGCCGGGGCCTATCCCGCGTCGGAGCAAGCTGACCCGGAAGCCGCTCGGCGCAATTTCGTCGCCCTGGTCATTTGCCTGATGATCGGAACGGCTTCGCTTCCGCACATCCTGATCCGCTACTACACCACCCCCTCGGTGCGGCAGGCGCGGCATTCGGTGTTCTGGTCGCTGTTGTTTATTTTCTTACTCTACGTCACCGCACCCGCCTATGCGGTGCTGGCGAAGTTCGAGGTGTATCGCCACCTCATCGGGTCGGACATTGCCTCGCTGCCGTCCTGGGTGGCGTCGTGGGGCAGGGTGGGGCTGGTGAAAGTGACGGACATCAACGGCGACGGTCTGCTGCAGTTGTCGGAACTGTCGCTCAACTCCGACGTGATCATGCTGGCCACGCCCGAGATTGCCGGCCTGCCCTACGTGGTTGCCGGGCTGGTGGCGGCGGGGGGGCTCGCCGCTGCCTTGTCCACCGCCGACGGACTGCTGCTCACCATCGCCAGCGCGCTCTCCCACGACGTCTATTTCAAGATGATCGAGCCCGGCGCTTCCACCCAGCAGCGTCTGGTCGCGTCGAAAACCTTGCTGCTGCTGGTGGCAGCGGTCGCGGCTTACGTCGCCTCACTGCGGCCGGATGGCATCCTGTTCCTGGTCGGGCTGGCCTTTTCCCTTGCCGCCGCGACCTTCTTTCCCGCTCTGGTCCTGGGCATATTCTGGAAACGCGCCAACAAATGGGGAGCCGTGCTGGGCATGGTGGCGGGACTGGGGACGACGTTTTACTACGCCTTCAAGACCCACCCATTCTTCGGCGGCTCCATGGCCAACGCGTGGTTTGACATCGACCCCATCTCGTCGGGGATTTTCGGCATCCCCATCGGGGCTGCCGTGCTGGTGGTGGTCAGCCTCGTCACCCCCCCGCCGGCCCAGGAAGTGCAGGAACTGGTCGAGCACGTGCGCTATCCGGAAGAGAACGCCTTGGTGCGAAGGGGGGGCGGGGAATAGCCCGGAGGATCTGCCGTCCCGAACCCGCGTGGATCGTTGGCGAGGTCGATAGTCCGGCTTCCCCAAGCGGGCGGATTCTGGTGCGCGTAAAGAATCGAAGGGAATGCCGCAGTCTCGCTTCTCCGGGATATGGCGCCCCCTCCCGCCGAAGCCCTAAGGTTTCAGTGCATCCAGCTTCTTCTCGATGTCTTGAACGACGGAGTCGTCGTCTTCCGATTTCCTCCACTCCTTCAAGTTCCCACCGTCAAAGTTCAAGAACAGGCCGCGCATCGTCTTGTGTTTTTCTTCCAACGAAGAATCGACCAATCCCATCGTGTCGATTAGTCCCTTCAGTTTCGTGATGGCCGGTGTCAGGTCCTTTGGCGTGGGAGCATCTGCGGCGCGGAGCTTCACTTTGACGAACCCTTTGGCGATTTCGGCGTAGGTCGGGTAGTAGCTCGTCTTTGCCTTTACGACGTCCTCCAGGATGCCTTTGTGGACGTCCACCTTCCGGCGAATCTTCTCCACCTCGGAAGCGAATTTTGGGTTCTTCTTTCTGATCGTCGCGACGTACGTGTCCAGGCTCGCCAGCAGTTGGCGCGTATCGATCAGATTTCCATCCAGCTTGCGTGCGTTCCACGACTTGTGGAATTCGTCCAGCGCGTCTCCGATGCTTACTTTGGCCGCACCTTTGGATACGTTGGCTGCGTCGCGCTGACGTCTCCAGGCGCTGCGAGTCGGGACTTCCGGGGTATGCTCGATCACTCTGCTCTCCTCATGTCGAATTGATGGGCGTCGAATAAGTTTGCGGCTGGTGGGCGCTTGGTCCGGCAAATCGGCTTGCCGGATGGCTTTGGTGGCGGACCTGCTACTGCGCTTCATCGGTACGCAACGATCGCAAAGCAAACTCCGTGCGCATCTGCTGTTCGCAATATAAAGCGTTTTTAGTCAGTAGCTTAACGATCAGGTTGGGGTGTTTTGGGTGAGGCTACGGCAGCGACAAAGGTTGCTGCCCTGGCTCCACGGGGGGAATGGGGCACAGCGATTTGACCCTTTGACGAAACGGCCATGGAGACGGGCCCCGCCATCGGCTTTTTCCTCGGCTACAATCCGCGCCTTTGAGATCGTCCCGGAGGCTGTGATGCCGTTTCGCCTGACTACCCTTTCCGCCGCCCTGCTGCTCGCCATCGGCCCCGCCCACGCTGCCGACAAGCTCAAGGTTGGACTCGTCTCCACGCTGTCCGGGCCGGGTGCGGGGCTGGGTGTGGACATCCGCGACGGCTTCAATCTGGCGATGAAGCATCTGAATGGCAAGCTCGGTGGCCTGCCGGCGGAAGTGGTCGTCGCCGACGACCAGCAGAATCCGGACATTGCCAAGCAGACGGCGGAGAGATTCCTGAAAAAGGACAAGGTCGATTTCATGACCGGCATCGTGTTCTCCAACATCATGCTGGCGGTCGGCCCCGCGGTATTCGACAACAAGACCTTCTACATCTCCGCCAACGCCGGCCCGTCGCAGTACGCCGGCGAACAGTGCAACCCCTATTTCTTCAATGTCGCTTGGCAGAACGACAACCTGCACGAAGCGGTGGGCAAGACCGTCCAGGACAAGGGCTTCAAGAACGTGGTG
>JBAWHH010000232.1:0-1906 GCA_049593715.1 Rhodocyclaceae bacterium | reverse complement strand
GTTTCGCGCGATATTGAGAAGGGAAAATCAATAAAGACAAGGAGTTGCGGCTTGTCTGGAGATTTTTGGTGCCAGATGTAGTGCCAGGTCTGGCGGCGATGGCGCGGCACGCGATCGTCGCGGTTCGTCCAGGCGCCATGATTCGATCTGGACCTGCATGTATGGGCTCCTTCCTGTGCGCTGAATGAAACCCAACGGGAAGTCCCTGGCCAAGACCGAAAAAGCAGAATCGACAGTTACCCGACTCGGTTGGAACCGCAGTAGCGACTCACTTTGGCAGGGAATCCACGCTCAGTCTCGTGGGGCCCGCCAAGATCCGCTGTACCAGCGGATGCTGTTGGCCACGGCGGTTTCGGATGGCGTAGATTTCCTCTTGAACGCCGTCGCAATGGCCAAGCAGCCTCAGCCCCGGCATCAAGCCGACGTCGTCGGCGCCGAGCCGGCTGACGGGGAAAACCCCAAGGCCGCGAGCGGCAAATACCGACATCAGAGCACTGTCCTCGAACTCCCCTGCTACATTTGGCTTCAGATCCTGGTCGATAAACCAGCGCTCCAGACTGGAGCGCAGCACCGAGTGTCCAGTGGGCAGCAGCACGGGCAACTGTTCAAGGCACCGAGGAAAAGCCGTCACCTCCGGTTCGCCGACCAGTTTGGCTGGGCCGTACCAATCGACTGGCGACGCCACCAGACGTTCGCTCGTCAAGCGAAGATTTGGGTTAGGGGGCGCCGCTTGCCCGGCCAGCACCAGATCAAGGGCATGCAGTGCGAGTTCGCTCTGCAATTGCTCGAATTCCCCTTCATGACAGAGTAGCCGCAGATCCGGTGTGTCGAGCACGGGCTCCAGCACGGCATGGGCCGCCAACTTCGAAATCCCGTCCGAGAGACCGATCGACAGCCGCACGACTCGTTTCGACGCCGCCGCGCGGACCTCCTCCGCAAGCGTTTCGCCGATCTGGAAGATCTCCTCGGCGCGCGCAAAAGCCGCCTTACCGGCGTCGGTCAGGGCAACCCCTCGCCCAGCCGGCTTGAGCAATTGATAGCCAAGGGATTTCTCGAGTTCGCGCACTTGCACGCTGATCGTCTGGATCGCCATGTCCAGCCGTTCAGCCGCTCGGGCAATCCCTCCCTCCTTGCTGACCATCCAGAAGTAGTAAAGGTGACGGTAATTCAACATGGGACAAAGGGTACTTCGGAATGAGCGCGTGAACCGGAAATCTAGTCCTGTTCTAGCGAATCGCGCAAAAGTCTGGCCATCCGAGCCACCCAGACTTCTAGCAAAGTCCCACGGACCATTCGACTGCTGTTACGGGCTGATCGACGCCTGCCCAGGGGCGCGGAGACGCCAGCGGCTATTGCCCGATCTTCCGGTAGACCGACACGCCGCTCAAGCCCGCCTCCCTGACGCGAAGTTGCCGGTTTCCGTAGCCGGAAACCTTGAGGGAGAAGTGCATTTCTTCGGACGTCGGGTGTTGAACGCCGATGATACAGTCCTTGAATGACCAGGTTGCGCCCGCGATTTCCGGACGATGGTGAAGCCACGACGAAAACTCCCTCCTGGAACCATCGATCGAGAAGGCCATTTCTTCAAAAAAGCCGTCACCGGATCGCCGTTGCCACGCGCCAATCAGCACGGCTTCACTGATTGGACAGCGGGTCGATGCCACCGCGCTAGAGTTCAGTGCGGACAAACGCGCCTCGTACGCCGTCTGCAGACAGGATGGTGATCCGCAGCGGTCCCGAACATGGATCAACCACTTCGCCTGGGCCTTTACCTCGCCCTGCGGGTCACTGGCATTGGACAATCGTTCCCCGAAAACCGGGCAAGCCTTTCATCCAGCAGGGAGAGGTCTCGATGCTGGCAGATCAGCCTTTCGGCAGTGGACTTCGCCTTTCCACAGTCGAACCC
>JBAWHH010000231.1:0-2692 GCA_049593715.1 Rhodocyclaceae bacterium | reverse complement strand
GCCCTACTTCGGCGGCATCGAAACGCCCCACTTCACCGCCAACGCCCTGCAGGGCGAGGTGAATCGCGCCCAGGTGCCGGCCGTGCGCCTGGCCCTTGGCAGCGGCGAAACCCTGGTGGCGACGGTGTTCGACCTGCAGGCGGCGCAATACGGCATCCACCGCGGCCTGGGCAGCGGCGCCAAGAGCTACGACGAGATCGCCGCCTACACCCCGGCCTGGGCGGAAAGCATCACCGGCGTGCCCCGCGACCAGATCGTCACCGTGGCGCGCCAGTTCGCCGAAAACGCCCACAAGACCCAGGGCAAGTCCATGGTGATCATCGGCGCCGCGATGAACCACTGGTACCACGCGGACATGAACTACCGCGGGGTCATCAACCTGTTGATGATGTGCGGCTGCGTCGGCAAGAGCGGCGGCGGTTGGGCGCACTACGTCGGGCAGGAAAAGCTGCGGCCGCAGACCGGGTGGACGGCGCTGGCCTTCGCCCTGGACTGGATCCGCCCGCCGCGCCAGCAGAACAGCACCAGCTTCTTCTACGCCCACACCGACCAGTGGCGCTACGAGAAGCTGGGCATGGACGAGGTGCTGTCGCCGCTGGCCGACAAGGCCGCGTACGCCGGCAGCATGATCGACTACAACGTGCGGGCCGAGCGCATGGGCTGGCTGCCCTCAGCGCCGCAGCTCAAGACCAATCCGCTGCAGGTGGCGAATGACGCCGCCGCGGCCGGCCTGGACGCCAAGGACTACGTGACCCGTGCCCTGAAGGACGGCACGCTGCAGATGAGCTGCGAAGATCCGGACGCGCCGCAGAACTGGCCGCGCAACCTGTTCGTCTGGCGCAGCAACCTGCTGGGCTCCTCCGGCAAGGGCCACGAGTATTTCTGCAAACACCTGCTGGGCACCGAGAACGGCGTGCAGGGCAAAGACCTCGGCAACGGCGACGCCAAGCCGGCAGAAGTCAAATGGCACGACGCGGCGCCCGAAGGCAAGCTCGACCTGCTGGTGACGCTGGATTTCCGCATGAGCACCACCTGCCTGTACAGCGACATCGTCCTGCCCACGGCGAGCTGGTATGAGAAGAACGATCTCAACACCAGCGACATGCACCCCTTCATCCACCCGCTGAGCGCGGCGGTGGATCCGGTGTGGCAGTCCCGCAGCGACTGGGAAATCTACAAAGGCTTCGCCCAGGCGTTCAGCGAAGTCTGCGTCGGCCATCTCGGCGTCGAGAAGGACGTGGTGCTGACGCCGCTGATGCACGACACGCCGGCCGAACTGGCCCAACCCTTCGACGTGAAGGAATGGCGCAAGGGCGAATGCGATCTGATCCCCGGCAAGACCGCGCCCCAGATCACCGTGGTGGAGCGGGACTACCCCAACGTCTACAAGCGCTTCACGGCCCTCGGGCCGCTGATGAGCAAGGTGGGCAACGGCGGCAAGGGCATCGCCTGGAACACCCAGACCGAGGTGACGCAACTCGGCCAACTCAACGGCCTGACCCTCGCCGAAGGCGCGACCCAGGGTTTGCCGAAGATCGTGACCGACATCGACGCCTGCGAAGTGATCCTGCAACTGGCGCCGGAAACCAACGGCCACGTGGCGGTGAAGGCCTGGGAAGCGCTGGAGAAAGCCACCGGGCGGGAGCACAAGCACCTGGCGCTGTACCGCGAAGACGAGAAGATCCGCTTCCGCGACATCCAGGCCCAGCCGCGCAAGATCATCAGCAGCCCCACCTGGAGCGGCATCGAGAGCGAAACCGTCAGCTACAACGCCGGCTACACCAACGTCCATGAGCTGATCCCCTGGCGCACCCTCACCGGCCGCCAGCAGTTCTACCAGGACCACCCGTGGATGATCGCTTTCGGCGAAGGCTTCTCCAGCTACCGGCCGCCGGTGGATCTCAAGGCGACGGGCGGCCTGCACAACATCAAGCCCAATGGCCACCCGGAGATCGTCCTCAACTTCATCACCCCGCACCAGAAATGGGGCATCCACAGCACCTATAGCGACAACCTGCTGATGCTGACGCTGAACCGCGGCGGCCCGGTGATCTGGCTGAGCGAAGACGACGCCCGCAAAGCCGGCATCGAGGACAACGACTGGGTCGAGCTGTTCAACGCCAACGGCGCCGTGGCGGCGCGGGCGGTGGTGAGCCAGCGCGTCAACCCCGGCATGCTGCTCATGTACCACGCCCAGGAAAAGATCATCAACACGCCGGGCAGCGAGATCACCGGTGTGCGCGGCGGCATCCACAACTCGGTAACGCGCATCGTGGTCAAGCCCACCCACATGATCGGCGGCTACGCCCAGCTTTCCTACGGCTTCAATTACTACGGAACGATCGGCACCAACCTCGACGAGTTCGTGGTGGTGCGCAAGATGGACAAGGTCGACTGGCTTGATACGCCGCGGGACGATCACCTCGTCCGCGCAGTCCAGGCTCAAGGAGAAAACCCGTGAAAGTGCGCGCGCAAATCGGCATGGTGCTGAACCTGGACAAGTGCATCGGCTGCCACACCTGTTCGGTCACCTGCAAAAACGTCTGGACCAGCCGGCCGGGCGTGGAATACGCCTGGTTCAACAACGTCGAGACCAAGCCCGGCATCGGCTATCCGAAGGAATGGGAAAACCAGAAGAAGTGGAACGGCGGCTGGGTGCGCAAAGGCGACGGCACGATCGTCCCGCGCCAGG
>JBAWHH010000230.1:0-3177 GCA_049593715.1 Rhodocyclaceae bacterium | reverse complement strand
ACCGTGGCCAGGGTCGCCAGTTGGGAATGGGTTTGCCCGGCCATCTGGCGTGCCGTGTGGTGTTGGGTGACGTGGCTGATCTCGTGCGCCAGTACCGAGGCCAGTTGGCTTTCGTTCTCGGCGGCGAGGATGAGGCCGGAGTTGATGCCGATGTGCCCGCCCGGCAAGGCGAAAGCGTTGATTTCCGATGCGGGAACAGCGAAGAACTCAAACTCGCCCGTGATGCTCGGGTCGGCGGCGGTGAGCCGAAGCCCGATACGGTTGAGATAGGCATTGACTTCCGGGTCGTCGAGGTAACCGCCGCCGCTGCGCAACTGCTGCATTGCTTCGGCGCCGAGTTTGCGTTCCGCCTGGTGCGACAGCACGCTCTCCGAGGATTCGCCGAGATCGGGGAGGTCGGCGGCCCAGATGGCTTGGTGCGTCAGCGGGGCCGCCAGGGCGACGAGCAACGCTGTTCGGGCGAGTGGAAGGCGTATCCGCTGGGGCATCGTGGTGGGCTCCTGCTAGGGACCGGCAGAGAATGGTTCTTTGGCCGGCGGAAGCATTCTCGGCCACTGCCCGGTTAAATTGCGTAAGCAGGTGGTAAAGCTTGGTAAATGCAGGCGTACTGCGCTGTTGCGGCTTCCATGCCTTCGTTATGATCGGCGTTCAGTGAATTCGGATGAGATTCGGCGCAATGAGCAAGGTATTGCTGGTGGACGACGACGTTGAACTGCTCGGTCTGCTGCGGGACTATCTGGAGCGGGACGGATTCGAGGTGATGGCGGTGCACGACGGGGATCTGGGGGTGACGGAGGCTTTGTCCGGCCGCTACGCTATCGCCATTCTCGACGTGATGATGGGGCGGACCAGCGGCATCGATGCGCTGAAGCGCATCCGGCAGAAGAGCCAGATGCCCATACTGATGCTCACCGCCAAAGGCGACGACGCAGACCGCATCATCGGCTTGGAGTTCGGTGCCGACGACTACGTGCCCAAGCCGTGCACGCCCCGGGAACTGGTGGCGCGCATCCGCGCTATCCTGCGCCGCACCCAGGACAGCGTTCCATCGGTGCCGCTGGTCTTGTCCGTGGGCGCCTTGACCATGTGGCCAGAACAGCGCCGCGCGGCATGGGCTGGCAACCCGCTGGATCTCACCAGCACGGAATTCAGCTTGTTGGAGGTGCTTGCCCGCAACGCCGGTCGTCCCGTAAGCAAGAGCGAACTTTCGGAACAGGCCATGGGCCGCCCGCTCGGCCGCTGCGACCGTAGCATCGACGTCCATCTGAGCAGTATCCGCCACAAGTTGGGCACACTTCTCGACGGCCGCTCCTGCATCCAAACTGTCTATCGGCTGGGCTACCAGTTGATCCGGGAGTAATGGATTTGGGCCGCCTGTTCTGGAAGTTTTTCCTGCTGGTCTGGATTGCCCAGATGGCGACCATCGTCGCGGTGGGCACCAGCATCTGGCTGCGCCACCGTGTCCAGTCGGACGGTCCCTTCGTGGGAGGCCCGATGGGCGGGCCAGGGGAACCGTTCCTGGATGCCGTTGCCGCGACCCTTCAGCATGGCGGCCCTCCGGCCCTCAAAGCACTGTTGAACGACCTGAAGGGCCCCCAAGTCTTCGCGCTGGATGAGTCTGGACAAGATCTGCTGGGACGGGAGATTCCGCAGCCAGAACTTGATCGTGCGCGGTCGATCCCAGACAGCCGCCCTGAACCCGAAGGCTTGCGCCGCGTGCGGGCTCCCGATGGCAACACCTACTTGCTGTTCGCGGCGGCGGACCCCCATCCCGATAGGGGGCCGCCGCCTCCACCGCGGGGCCGTCCGATGTTTCCTCTTGAACCGATTGCCGGCGGCGTTCTGGCCAGCCTGTTCTCCGCTGCGCTTCTTGCTTGGTACATCGCCAAACCGATCCGGAACCTGCGCGGTGCGTTCGGCGCTGTCTCTGCTGGAAACCTCGACGTTCGAATTGGCGAAGCGATGGGCCGGCGGCGCGATGAACTCGCCGATCTGGGCCGCGCCTTCGATCACATGGCAGACCGCCTGACGGCTTTGATGGATGCGCAGCGGCGACTCCTCCACGACGTCTCCCACGAGTTGCGCTCGCCCCTGGCGAGGCTGCAGGCGGCGACCGGCCTGGCGCGGCAACAGCCGGAGAAAGCTAGCGCATGTCTGGAGCGCGTGGAGCGCGAAACTGCCCGCATGGACCGCCTCGTCGGCGAACTACTGACCTTGTCGCGCCTGGAGGCTGGCGTGACCAGCGGTATGGACGAGCAGATCGATATGGAGGAGTTGCTATCCTGCATCGTTGATGACTGCCGTTTCGAGGCCGATGCATTTGGTTGCACCATTGCCTTCCAGTTGGGCGGCATCGCAACGGTGCAGGGGAACGCGGAAATGCTGCGGCGCGCAATCGAGAATGTCGTCCGGAACGCGCTGAAGCATTCCGCCGCCAGCAGCTCCGTGGAGGTCGAGGCGCAATGGGAAGCGGGGGAGCGTCGGCTGCGTATCGCAGTCCGCGATCGTGGGCCGGGCGTTCCGGAGGCGGAACTCAACGCGATCTTCGAGCCGTTCTTCCGCGGCAGCGGCGAAAAATCCGGCGATGGCCATGGGCTGGGCCTGGCGATCGCCCAGCGGATCGTTGCAGCCCACGGCGGTACCATCGAAGCGCGAAATCGGGAAGAGGATGGCCTCAGCGTCGATATCCTTCTCCCGGCCGCGGCACTCAGCCGAATCGATTCCGGCGGCTGATTGTGCCGCTCGGGATGTGCCGATTCGTAGGGTTTCCGTGAAGAATCCGCTACATCTGTCGTGTCCGCTGCCGTAGTCTAAGCCTGTCGCGGACGGGAGGGCCCGTGCGCGCGGTAGTTAGAAAGGCAAACCCGGCGAAAGCCGGGGACGCAAAGCCACCGGCCTACGGGTGAAAACCTATGGCAGCGGGGTCGCCGGGCAGCGAGGATTGCCACACCTTGATCGCCCGTCAGCCATCTCGACGGTATTGCGTCGCCTTTCCGCCCCTGGGTCACCAGGTTCAGAAAGGAGACAAGTTTTGAAATCCCGTGCACTACTTAAGGCGCTTCCGTTTGCGGTGGCGTCCTTGGCTTTTGGGGGCGCTGCTTGGGCGGCGACCTTTATCGAAGCCCAACCCGGCAACGGCTCCCTGTCTGCCCGCGTCACCCCGGCCGCTCTTCAGGG
>JBAWHH010000229.1:0-4807 GCA_049593715.1 Rhodocyclaceae bacterium | reverse complement strand
GACCTGGGCAATGCGCTGCCGCCCGGAACGCGGCTGGGCGAATTCGAACTCACCGGCCTAGTTGGGGAAGGCGGTTTTGGCATCGTCTACCTCGCCTACGATCATTCTCTGCACCGCACCGTTGCCCTCAAGGAGTACATGCCCTCCGCCCTAGCGGCGCGCACCCAGGGCGTCACGGTGTCGGTAAGGTCGGCGCGCCACGAGGAAACGTTCAATGCCGGCCTGCGCAGCTTCATCAATGAAGCCCGCCTGCTGGCTCAGTTCGATCACCCGTCCCTGGTGAAGGTCTACCGCTTCTGGGAAGGCAATGGCACCGCCTACATGGTGATGCCGTTCTACGAAGGGCCGACGCTGAAGCAGGCGCTGAAGAAGATGCCCGAGCCGCCCAGCGAAGAATGGCTGAAGACCCTGCTTGCGCAACTCGTCGAGGCGCTGGCCACCATCCATCGGGAACAGTGTTTCCACCGCGACATCGCGCCGGACAACATCCTGCTGCTCAAGGACGGCAGGCCGCTGCTGCTGGATTTCGGTGCCGCGCGGCGCGTCATTGGCGACATGACCCAGGCGCTGACGGTCATTCTCAAGCCCGGCTACGCCCCGGTGGAGCAGTACGCCGAAGTGCCCCACATGAAACAAGGCGCGTGGACGGACGTCTATGCCCTGGCGGCCGTCGTCTATTTCGCCATCATCGGCAAGGCGCCGACGCCGTCGGTGGGCCGGATGATGAACGACACTCTGGCACCCCTGGCCCAGGTAGCGGCAGGAAAGTACAGCAACGCTTTTCTGCGCGGTGTGGACCGCGCCCTGGCGGTCAAGCCCGAGGATCGCCCGCAGAGCATGGCGGAACTGGGCGAGCTTCTGGGCCTGGCAATTGTCTCCCACACGGTCACCATGCTTCCTCCGCCGGAGAAGGCCGTCGAGAAAGCCATTGTCCCGCCTCCCGGTCCCCCGGGCAAAAGCAAGCGGCCCCTTTACATCGTCGGGGCCGTGGCGGCGGGCGTCGTCGGAGCGGCGCTGCTGATCAATCCGCCCTGGCAGGACTCCAAGCAACCAACAATTTCGGAGCCCGACAAACCGGTCGCTCAAAAACCGGCGCCAGCCACCGAGCCAACCATATCCAAGCCCCTGGAAACCCAGCCCATCCAGGAGCCCCAGGTGGCGGTGGTCAAGCCGGCCGAGAAGATCGAGCCGCCCAAAACACAAACACCCGCCGTGGCGAAGCCGTTCGATCCCATCGATGCGCTGGACGAAATTTTCCAGAACCGCAACCGCGAACACGCCGTCGCGGTGCAACTGCAGCAGCCGAAAGTCCGCATAGGCCGGGACCGCCTGACGTTCAGCCTGAACTCGTCCAAACCCGGTTATCTGTACATCCTCATGGTGGGCACCGATCGGGGCCAGTTCAACCTGCTGTTCCCCAACGCCGTCGATCGCAACAACCGCGTTGGCGCCTACACGGACATCACCCTGCCGCGCAAAGGCTGGACCATGGTCGCCGGCGGGCCGGCGGGAACGGACCATTTCGTCGCCATCGTGTCGGAAAACCCACGGGATTTCACCGCGGCGGGCCTGCGCAAAGTGGATCCGTTCGCGGAGTTTCCCCTCGCCACCGCGACCCGCATCGCCCAGGAGCATGGAGGCGAAGGCTCGCCCTTCGCGGGGACGCCCGTGTGTGCCAAGGGTGTCACCAACTGTTCCGGCGCCTATGGCGCGACGACTTTCAGCATCGAAGAAGTGGCCAGCACCGCGGCGGTCAAACCCGCCGCCAGGCCGCCGGTGCAGGCGGTCGCCAAGCCGAAACCGCCACGTACCCCGCGTCAGGATCAGGCTGCGGACGACACCGAAGAGCCCGTGACCAAACCACGCCGCCAGCGTCAGGCCGAGGCCCAGCCTGCCGGCGAGCCGCGCCTGAGCAGCATTCCCGGCGGCGGCCGTCCCAGCCCGCAGGTGGAAAGGTACTTGCGGCAGCAGGCGGAAAGGGAAGAACGGCAGTCCGCGCCGAGCAGGGTTCCCAATCCGAACCAGTACATTCCCGGCGGCGGGCGCTTCCCGTACTGATTCGGCGCGGGATGGGACGCCGGAACCGCCGAGCCGGGTTCCGGGACGGATCGATCGATCAGAAGCTGTAGCGGGCGCTGGCGCCCACCAGCCAGTTGCGTCCGGGCGCGGGTTCGTAATAGCGCCCGTTGGTGTCGCCGACCACCACCGAACCGATGTACTGCTTGTCGAAAACGTTGTCCAGGCGGACGAAACTCTTCAGGTTCCACGGCCCTTTCTGGCCTTCCAGGCCGAAGCGCAGGTTGGCGACAAAGAATCCCGGCGCCGCTTTGCGGGTGTTGGTGTCTTCCACGCAGACCTTGTCCCGGCCCACCACTTCCACGGCGGAGTGGAAACCGCTTGCGGCATGACGCCAGGCAAGCTCGCCGAACAGCGATGAACGGGGCACACCGGGCAGCCGGTTGCCGGCCTCGACGCGACCGCTGCTGCTGGCGAAAGCGTCGTCGTACACCGCCCGCAGCGCGGTGTAGGCAATGCGGCTGGTGAAGCCTCCCCGCCAGCGGCTGTCCAGCGCCAGTTCGACACCCTGGCGCGTCGTCTTGCCGGCGTTGCGGTAACTGGTGCGCCCGCCCGTAGCCGACGCCACCACCAGTTCGTCCCGGGTGCGCACTTCGAACAGGGCCAGATCCAGCCGCGACTCCTCACCGAGGAACGCCTTGGCGCCGATTTCCAGATGTGTGCTGGTGGCGGGCTTGAGATCGAAACTGAAGCTGCCGCCGGGGCCGGAATAGAACAGCTCGTTCAAGGTCGGCGTCTCGAAGCCCCGCGCCACGCTGGCGTAGAGGTTCAGCGTGGGCGCGACCTTGTAAAGCACCGCCACCACCGGTGTGGTGCGGCGATAGGAGACCTTGCCACCGTCGTCGCCGTTGCCGGTAGCCACGTATTTGTCGTCCACTTCAAAGCGCACGTTGCTGTGGCGCAGCCCGGCGGTGAAACCCCAGCGCTCGCCTTGCCACTCGGCCTGGGCGTACGGGTCGGTGCTGGTCACGGTATCGGTTTCGTTACGGCGCAAGCGGCCCTTGACGCCCAGCGTCGAGCCGACGAAGTTTTCGTAACCGCGGCGGGCGTCCTCCGAGGTTTCGTGATCGATGCCGGCGGTGGCGGTGAAGGTCCCACCCGCCAGCGGACGGCGCATGGTCCAGCGGGCGCCAATACCGGCGAAATCGCGGTCGAAGTCGATCACGCCGCCGGAGTGGCGCAGGTTGCCCTGGGGGCCCCTGGGAATCGACTGGTACTGGACCACGGCCCGGCGCCCGGTGTACGCGGAAACCTGCAGGCTATCCTCGCCGAAACGGCGCTCGTACGTCACCCCACCCTGGGTGTGCTCGATGCTCTTGCGGGTGTTGAAAGTCAGCGCCACCGGATCGACGCTACGCGGATCGGTGCGGGCACGCTCCCAGTCCAGCCCCAGGGGATCCTGGGCATCCGACTGGCGAAAATCGTTAGCGATCAAAGTCAGCTTGCTCGCCCCATCAGGACGGAACGTCAGCTTGGCCATGGACTGGTCACGGATCACCGCGCTGTGTTCGCGATAGCCATCGGACGAAAATCGGGATGCGTCGATGACGTAACCCAGCCCGCCCACTTCCCCCTGGCTGGAAAGGTCGGCTTTCCACGTGCCGTAGCCCCCCGCCGACACGCCCGCCTCCACCGTCGGTCTTCCCTTGCCGTCAGGGGTGAAAAGCTGGATCACCCCGCCGGCGTGGTTGCCATACACCGCCGACATGGGGCCGCGCATGACTTCGATGCGCTCGGCGCGATCAAGATTGAACGTGGCGGCCTGTCCCTGGCCGTCCGGCATGGAAGCGGGAATGCCGTCGGCGATCAAGCGCATGCCCCGCACACCGAAAGCCGAACGGGCGCCGAAGCCGCGGGAGGAAATCTGCAGATCCTGAGCGTAGTTCTGGCGATTCAGCACCGTCACGCCGGGCACGGCGGCCAGGGCTTCGGAGGCGTTCACTCTCGCCTGATCGGCACCGATGCGTTCCGCGCCCACCACCTCCACCGCCGCGGGCAGGTCGAAGGTGTTGTGTTCGACGCGGCTTCCCGTCACCACGACGGGATCGACGGAAACCGCGGGACCATCGGCAGAGGCGGCAGCGGGAAAAGAGTTGGACAGGGCAGCGGCCAAATCGAGGCGGGCGTTGTGATTTGTCTGGGTCATGTTGTTCCGCGGATTGGGTCTTGGATTGATGGTGAAAAGCTGGCAAAGACGCGCCTCGTGGGGGGCTGATCCGCCCCGTCATGTCGGTTTTTCCAGGCGGTAGAGCTCGGGGACGACAAACTGAATCTCGCTGGAAAGCAGGCCAGCGGGTAACGGCGGCAGGGCCGGCAGGTGCTCCACCATGGCCAAGGCGTGCTGGTCCAGCACATCGAAACCGCTGGAGCGGTCCACCTGCACCGCCACCAGACTGCCCTTGCGCGCCACCCTCAGCCGCAGCCGGACTTCCCCTTCCCAGCCGCGCATTGCGGCGACGCGGGGATACTCGTGCTGGCGACGAAGCATTTCCGCCAGATGCCGGCCGTAGGCATCCACCAGCGCCCCTTGGGGAACCGGGGGCGGCGGAGGCGGTGCAGCCGCGGCCACGGGTTCGGGTCTTGCCGTCATCGCTACCGCTGCAGGTGCGGCCGGCTCGGGCGTAGCGGATTGGGCCGTTTGTTCTGACTTTGGTAGGGCGACGGACTCCGGCGGTGGGGCAGGCTCCGCCGTCGCGATGACCGGCGTCCGCCGCGGCGCGTGGTCTAGGGC
>JBAWHH010000228.1:0-4997 GCA_049593715.1 Rhodocyclaceae bacterium | reverse complement strand
TCGGCCGCCCTCTGCTTCGCAACAATCCATCCACCAGGAGATACCAATGAGGAAACTCGGAAAGAACGTCAGCGCCGCCTTGGTCATGAGCGTAGTGCTCGCCGCATTGGTCGGCTGTGACAAGCCGGCTGGCCCGGCCGAACGAGCGGGCAAGGAAGTAGACAAGACGGTAGACAAGGCCGGGCAGCAGATCGAGAAGGCTGGCGAGACTATTCAGGACGCAGCAAAAGGCGACAAGAAACCATAGCGGCACAGTGACATTGGCCTGATCCACCCACGCCAGGCGTGGCGGCCAGGTCTGGGGCCCGCCCACAATGACGCGGGGGGCTGTCGAAGTACACGTAGAAGGAAAAACCATGAAACTTTCGAACATGATTGCCTTGACGGCCATGACTCTCGCGTTGGGCGCCTGTTTTACCGTTCCCCCAGGCCCTGCCGGACCGCCAGGCGCAACGGGTGATACCGGAGCAAGGGGCAACACCGGAAACCAGGGCGCTACGGGCAGCGCGGGGGCTACCGGGAGCACCGGCGCAACAGGCGACACAGGCGCGACGGGAGGAACCGGGGCAACGGGTGATGTGGGAGCCACCGGCAACACCGGCGCCAAGGGAAACACCGGCGCGCGAGGCACTACTACGGGCGGCACCACGGTGATTGTTCCGGCTCGCTGAGCAGGTGTCCGAGGGGAGCATGCGCAGGCCGCGCTGAGCGCAGGTTCCCTTTCTCCCCCAATCGAATCCGGAGGCTCTATGAGCACTAACGTAAAAGCAGGCCAAAGCGAAGTGGATCAACTCACCACCACCTACACCGAAATGGAAGAAAAGCTGCGCGAGGCTGCGTCGAAACTCGATCACGCGCGGATTGCCGCAACAGCACGCGTCAGAGGCGCTTCAGCGGCGACAAATGACTACATCAAAGAGAATCCCTGGCGATCTCTCGGTGTCGTGGCCGCAGTCGGCCTCGTCATCGGCGCGCTTCTCAGGCGCCGCTGAGTTGTGCGAGGCGTCCGAAGGGGCTTCATGTATGTACCCAGATGCTATAGGGCGCGGCGTTTCGCGTTGCCGATGGTTTGCACGAGATCCCAAAACACGAGGAGTAGGCAATGTCCAGCGTGGGTTATCACGAGCCAGTTGAGCAGTTGTCCGCGCAAACGCGCGACATGCACAGAGCCATTGTTTCTCTGATGGAGGAGTTGGAAGCCGTGGATTGGTACAACCAGCGTGCGGATGTCTGCTCGGACGGCGAACTCAAGGCGATTCTCGAACACAACCGGGACGAGGAAAAGGAGCACGCCTCCATGCTCCTGGAGTGGATCCGGCGCGAGGATCCCTCCTTCTCCAAGCAACTCAAGGACTACTTGTTCAGCGAAAAGGGGATTGCGCATCCGTGAGATTTCCCCGGCTGCCAAGCCAGCCGCCCGCGGCGCTTGCTGAATTGCGTCGATTTCCCCACCAACCGGTGAGCGATGCCGCAACCACCGTACTTCTCGTCGATTCCGAGACCGGCTGCCAGCCACGGCAACGGCCAACATGGGGTGAAGTCCGTGACCTGTTCTCCTTTGCACGGTGTAGCTGCACAGCGCGGTGCGCGCGAGCCATGACGTCCCTTGTCAAGGAGCTTTCTCGATTCGATCTGCCCGCGCTGGAACGGCATTTTCTTTCCCTGGTGGGCGAAGACCGACGATTGCGGTTCGGCGCCTGCGTGCATGACTTGGTGGTCTGCCGCTACGTGAAGGACATCGACTTTCTGCATGACGCCGTTTTCGGCGTTCTGGACCGGGATCTGGAACTCATTGCCGTGGCACGCCTCGGGCGAAGGGACCATCAAGCGGAACTCGGTGTGTCGGTTCTGCCCGGGCATCGCCATCTGGGCATCGGCGCGGCGCTGCTGAAGCGCGCCCACCTGCATGCCCGCAACTGGGGCGTCCAGGAGCTATTCATGTATTGCCTGGCGGAGAATGGCCCGATGATGCATCTGGCGCGCAAGAACGGCATGGACATTGCTGCTGCTTCGGGCGATGCCGATGCCCGGCTCAATCTGCCGCCCGCCGATGCGAACAGCCACATGAGCGCGATGGTCGAACAGCGAATCGCCCTTATGGACTACGCGCTCAAAGCGCAGTTTGCCGGCGCGCGCCGCGTGGTGGACAGCTTCGCTGCGGAACGGTTGTCGCGGGATCGCGCAACGTAGCCAGCGGCCCCATGGGGCTCACCCGTGGCATCGGCGTCCGGACTACCGTTCTCAGCCCATTTTTTCTAGCCACAACTCATTGATTGACTGTCATTCCCGCGGGGCTAAGCGGGAATCCAGTTCGTTGATCAAGATAGTGGTCAATACCCTGAATTGATTGACGAATCTTGATTCCCGCCTGCCGGGAATGACGGAAAACGAATTCATCGTGGACTTCCTTTGGAGACGCCTTGCGGACAACGCGCTGGCGAGGCGGCCCTACTCGGATGGCCGCGTTCCTCGCAATGCGGGCACCCATCGGGTCGACAACCCGACTCTGCGCCTGGCCGTGATCCGCTCGACCGGCGGCCCGATGCGCAAGGTGTGCGTGGAAACGTGCACCTCACGCAGGAAACAGAGGATGCCGCTGCTCAGGGCGAACATGGCAAGGACGAATAGTGCACCTACCAGCCATCGCAAGCTGGTTCCTACGATGGAGTCGATAAAGAGCGCGGCGATGAGCGCGCAAACCAGCAGCGCGGCGATCGAGCACAGATTGATTGCCCAACTGGTGAATTTGGCCCGGTGGGAGAGGTTGGCGAACTCCCGCAGGGCGACGGTGCGTTCGGCATCGTCGAGCTGGTCCCACCGGTCTTCCACGACGCGGGAGCGGTCGATGATGCGGGCGAACCGGTTCGCCATCACCGCGAGCAGCGATCCGATCCCCGTGAGCAGGAAGACGGGTGCGATGGCGAGCTGGATGACGTGGGCGATGGTGGTGATGTCTTGGTCGGGTTGCATCGTGTTCCTTCTGTAGGCGCCTCTATTCGTCGCAACAGGAATCAGGCGCAGCAAAATGCAGGGGCACTGTCACTCGTGCCGCAACGCTTCGATGGGGTCCATGCGGGCGGCGCGCCTGGCCGGGAAGTAGCCGAAGACCATGCCGATGGCGGCCGAGAACACAAAGGACAGCAGGTTGATCGCCGGGTCGAAGAGGTAGGGCACGCTCATCACGCTGGCGAGCACGATCGATGCCACCGTCGCGATGACGATGCCGACGATGCCGCCCAGCGCGGCCAATACCACCGCTTCGATGAGGAACTGCAGCAGTACCTCGCGTTCCAGGGCGCCGATGGCCAGGCGCAGCCCAATTTCCCGGGTGCGCTCGGTGACGCTGACCAGCATGATGTTCATGATGCCGATGCCGCCCACCAGCAGGCTCACCGCGGCGACGGCACCCAGCAGGGTCGTCATCACCTTTGTCGTGCCGGACAACGTGTCGGCGAGTTGCTGGGTATCGAGGACGTTGAAATTGTCGTCGTCGCCTTCGGCAAGCTTGCGGCGCTCCCGCAGCAGTTGACTCAGGCTGGCCTTGAGCCGCGTGCCGTCGCTGCCGTCCTCCATCGACACCAGCAGCGTGGCGACCTTCTGGTTGCCGGTGACGCGGCGCTGCAGCGTGCGCAACGGCACCAGCACCGTATCGTCCTGGTCGTTGCCCATCGCCGCCTGGCCCTTGGAGGCGAGGATGCCGATCACCTCGCACGAGAACTGCTTGATGCGAAGCTGTTCACCCAGGCCGCCGACGCCCGGCTGTCCGCCGAAAATCTCGCGCCGCACCGTCTCGCCGATGATACACACGGCCGCACCGGCGCTTTGTTCCTCGTCCGCGAACTCCCGCCCGGCGGCGAGTTTCCAGTTGCCGGTGTCGAACCAGGCATTGCTGCTGCCGGTAACGGTGGTGGCCCAGTTGCGGCCGTTGGCGACCACGGTCACGCTGGTGCGGCCTTCGGGTGCCACGGCGGCGACACCGCCGATCTGGGCCTGAATCGCCGCGGCGTCGGCTTCCTTGAACGACGGAATGCCTGAACCGCCGCCTCCGCCGCCGGGCCCCTGGCGCTGTCCCGGGCGCACCATCAGCAGGTTGGTGCCGAGGCTGGAGATCTGCATCTGCACCGCCTGGGTGGCACCGTGGCCCAGCGTGACCATGGTAATGACCGCGCTGACGCCGATCACGATGCCCAGGATAGTGAGGAACGAGCGCATCAGATTGCGCCGGATCGAGCGCAGGGCGAGGATCAAGGTGTTGAACAGCATCAGTGCGCCTCCGCCGCGAGGGCCGGCTCGCTCACGGCCACGGGGTGCGGATTCGGCGCATCGCTGTCGATGCGGCCATCGACGAAATGCACCAGGCGCCGGGCATAGGCCGCCATGTCGGGTTCGTGGGTGACCATCAGCACCGTGATGCCATGTTCCACGTTCAGGCCCCGCAGCAACTCCATGATTTCCTGGCTGCGCTGGGTGTCGAGGTTGCCGGTGGGCTCGTCGGCCAGCAGCACGGCCGGTTCGGTGACGATGGCCCGGGCGATGGCTACCCGTTGTTGCTGCCCGCCGGACAGTTCGGCCGGGGTGTGGTGTTCCCAGCCGCCCAGGCCCACCGCCTGCAGCGCCCTGGCGGCCAAGGCATGCCTTGCCGGCGTGCTCTCGCCGCGATAGACCAGCGGCAGTTCGACGTTCTCCTGGGCCGAGGTGCGCGCCAAAAGATTGAAGCCCTGAAATACGAAGCCGAGGAAGCGCCGGCGCAGCCGCGCCCGCTGATCGCGCGAGAGCGCTTCGACGTGGGCGCCGTGGAACAGATACTGCCCAGCGCTGGGTGTATCCAGGCAGCCCAGGATGTTCATCGCGGTGGATTTGCCGGAACCGCTCGGCCCCATGATCGCCACGAACTCGCCGGCGTGGATGTCGAGATCGATGCCTTTCAACGCCATCAATTCGGCCTGGCCGCTTCCATACACCTTGGTGACGGCGCGCAGCCGGATCAGCGGCTTGCC
>JBAWHH010000227.1:0-1887 GCA_049593715.1 Rhodocyclaceae bacterium | reverse complement strand
ATCCAGGCCGCCGGGCACCTTGAGCACGAACTTTTCCGAAACGACGATCTTCTCGGAATAGCCGCCATGGGTGGGCGACCGGTCAATCCGGTCGACGCCGTTGTAGGTGTAGGTGGAGCCTTCGGCGCAGTACTGCTCCAGTCCGTGCTGGCAGGGTTCGCAGTGCTGGCAGGAATCGACCATGCACCCGACGCCGACATGATCGCCGGGCCGGAATCGCGTGACCTCGGCGCCAATGCCGACGACGCGGCCGATGATCTCGTGGCCGGGGACCATGGGGTAGACAGCGTTTCCCCAGTCGTTGCGGACGTTGTGGATGTCCGAATGGCAAACGCCGCAGTACACAATCTCGATCACCACGTCGTCGGGACGCGGGCTGCGGCGGTCGAACTTGAACGGGGTCAGCGCGCTGGTGGGCGAAAAGGCGGCATAGCTGTTGACGTGGTAAGTCATGGTGTCCTGTTTCCTGGTCAATGGCGGGGGATGGGGCAATCAAAGGCCGGTGAGCTTTTCCAGGGCCTCCGGGTACCGGGCGCCGAGGACGGGGATGTTCGAACCGGCCTCCTCGATCTCGGCCAGATCGGCGGCGGTGAGCGCCAGCGTCGCCGCACCCAGGTTTTCCTCAAGCCGGTGCAGCTTGGTGGTGCCGGGGATGGGCACGATCCAGGGCTTGCGCGAAAGCAGCCAGGCCAGGGCGATCTGGGCCGGGGTAGCCTGATGCCGCTCGCCGATGCGCCGGAACAATTCGATCAAGGCCTGGTTGGCCGCGCGGGCTTCCGGCGTGAAGCGCGGGATCAGGTTGCGCAGATCTCCCGGCGCGAACGAGGTCGCCGCGTCCACCTTGCCGCTGAGGAATCCCTTGCCCAGCGGGCTGTAGGGCACGAAGCCGATGCCGAGTTCCTCCAGCGTGGGCAGCACCTCGGCCTCGGGGCTGCGCGTCCACAAGGAATACTCGCTTTGCACCGCGCTGATCGGCTGCACCGCGTGGGCGCGCCGGATCGTTTGCGCCGATGCCTCGCACATGCCGAAATGGCGCACCTTGCCCGCCTGGATCAGGTCCTTCACGGCCCCGGCGACGTCCTCGATCGGCACCGCTGGATCGACGCGATGCTGGTAGAAGAGATCGATGACCTCGATGCCCAAGCGCTTGAGCGAGGCATCGGCCACCGCTTTGACGTGCTCCGGCCGGCTGTCGAGCGCGATCGTGCCCTTGCTGTCGGCCGAAAAGGTCTGGAAGCCAAACTTGGTGGCGATCACCACGCCGTCGCGGTGGGGACGCAGGGCCTCGCCCACCATTTCCTCGTTGGTGAAGGGCCCGTAGATCTCGGCGGTGTCGAAGAAAGTCACGCCCCGCGCCACGGCGGCGCGGATCAGGGCGATGCCCTCCTCCTTGGTCACTGCCGTTCCGTAACCGAGATGGAGGGTGGTGCCCCTCCCCCGCTGGTACGGCGGGGCGACGTGCGGCAGTCAGCGGATGTTTCGATCCAGACGGTGCTGAGGTTCTCTTCGACCGTCAAGGTGCGGTTCTCGGCCATCGCCTGGCGGCCAAGCGCCCTGAGGAACGCCGCTTGTTCGGCCGGAATCAGCGCATGCTCGACTGCTCCCCTGGCCGCCGCGTCCCGGTAATCGACCTCCTCGATGAGTCCGCTCGGCGGCGGTTCGCCGCCTATGCGCAGGGAGGCGAGGCGCGGGTGTTCCACCAGGGGGGCGCTGAGCTTCGCGGCGGCATCGGCGCAATAGCGCACATTGAACGTGTTCGAGAGCAAAGCGGCTCCTTTCGCTGAAATACTCCGGCGCGTTTTCAGAAGGCTTCTGATCCCCTTCCGTACCGCTGAGGCTGCCTTGCAGGAGTGTTGTCTCCCCTGGACGTTCCGGCTGTCCCTGGAC
>JBAWHH010000226.1:0-1840 GCA_049593715.1 Rhodocyclaceae bacterium | reverse complement strand
TAACACCTTGTCCCGACGATCCGACGGCATCAACCTACGAGGAACATGCAATGACTGATCGATCCGCCGCGCAGCCCCCTCATGCCGCTCCCTGGCGCATTCGCCTCCAGGCGGTGTTGTGGTTCGTCCTCGCGGGCGCGTTCGTGCTGGGTCTTCCGGTACTGCTCGGGTGGGGCTACTGGGCGCCCGTTGCACTGATCGTGGCCGCGGCATTGCTGGCGCTGCCCAGCGCATGGCTTGTGCGCAGGCTGTCGGCAGCCGCCGGCGGCCGTTCGTTTGCCGCCGGTTGGACGCGCGCCACCGTCGGCTGGACCTTCCTGCTGGGCGCGGCGCTCTCGCTACCGGTCTATTACCTCGCGACCGTGACCAACACACGGCCCGCCACGATTGCGCAGGCTGCGCTGACGAACGGCTCGAAGCACGTGATCTTCCAGGGCATGCAGCACATCGCGTCGGAGAACTTCTACAAGGCCGTCATCTACGACGTCGAGAAGGCGCTGTCCGAAGGCTACGTCGTCTACTACGAGGGCGTGCAGACCGGCAGCCCCGAATCGAAGGCGTTCTTCGGCAAGTTCGCCGACGAACTGACCGGGGGTGGCAAGGATCTCGACGCGACCTACAAGTCGATCGGCGAGTTGTGCGGCATGCAGTTCCAGCTCGACTACTTCGGCCTGCTCGATGCGGACAAGGCCGAGCATCCCGAGCGCCACGTGATCGCCGACGTCGATGCCCTCGAGATGAAGGCCGAGTACGAGCGCCTGCTGCGCGAAGATCCCGCGTTCGCCAAGGAGCATGCCGGCGATTTCAAGGGCGGGCCAGCCTCGGCCGACACCGCGTTCATGCAGGGCGCAGTCCAGTGGCTCAAGAACGGCGGCGAGGCGCAGAAGGCCCTAGGTGGCATTGCCTGCCGAGGACTGTGGTCGATGCTGCTTCAGACTTCCGGCGAGAAAGCCCCAGGGCGGATGGACGCCGTCGTGCTCGACTTCCGCAATCGCGCGCTCGCACGGCGCGTTGCGCAAGACCCGCACGACAAGATCTTCATCACTTACGGCACGGCCCACCTGCCCGGCTTGCTGGCCGAGCTGCGCAGGATCGATCCGCGCTGGACCGTCGGCTCGGTGAAGTGGCTGCGGACCATCGAAGCGCCCCAGCACCTCGAAGGCCAGTTGAAGGGTATCGAGAAGTGACACTCGGCCCTGCATGCACTGCGGCTCGATGTCAGTGCTTCAGGGGCAGCGCTGCGCCTGATGCCGAGCTGATCGATCTGGAGGACTCCCACGTATGAAAGCCACACTCCAAGCCCTCGCCACACTCCTCGCCGGCCTCGCCTTCGCAGCGATAGCCAGTGCCGCTCAAGCGGACGGCCCCCCACTCTGGTTGCGTTATCCCGCCGTATCGCCGGACGGCGCGACGATAGCCTTCACCTACGGCGGACAGCTTTGGACGGTGCCGGCCACTGGCGGCGAGGCGGTGGCGCTGACGACGGGTGAGCATTTCACGACCTCTCCTGTTTGGTCGCCGGACGGCAGCAGAATCGCGTTCGCCAGCAAGCGGCATGGCAATCTCGATGTCTTCATAGTGCCAGCGAAGGGCGGTGAGATCACGCAGCTGACGCACCACTCCGCCGACGACCGGCCCTCAGCGTTTTCTCCCGACGGCAAGCTCATCTATTTCTCCTCTCCGCGACTCGGCAGCGAGCACACGGTTCACGCTGGGACCTACGAGGGCAGCGACCAGCTTTATGCCGTGCCCGCTGGCGGAGGTCGTTCGCGTCTTGTCCTGGCGACGCCCGCGCTCGTCGTGCAGCCGGACGCCAGTGGCCAGCAACTGCTCTACGAGA
>JBAWHH010000225.1:0-14740 GCA_049593715.1 Rhodocyclaceae bacterium | reverse complement strand
GGACCAGATCTCGATGGGGGCGAGGGAAAAGAGCAGGACCGAGGCGGCGGTGACGGTGGCGAAGAACAGCGCCCACGCCTGGGTGACCCTGCGGGTGTACAGAACGACGGCTTCGGACATGTGCTGCCGGGCGTGGCGGGCAAAAACCGTGCACAGCGGCGTGTGGTTGGCACTCAAGGTGCGGGCGAACAGCAAGCAGAGAAAGCCGTTGACCGCCACATGCTGCAGGAAATATAGCGCGCCAACATTCTTCTGCAGGGTGGGCAGGGCCCAGGCGCCAAGAATTCCCAGCACCATCAGGGCCAGGATGAGCGGAAGAATACCCAGGCGGCGGTGGGTGAATGCTCCGACGGCCAAGGCGATGGGGGCCCCAGCCAACAGAACCGCCCAGTTGCCAGCGTCGGTCGCGGCACTGGTGAAGTGAGCGGCCAGCGCGTAGGCGATCGCCGCCGCGGCGATGGTCGCGCCGGTCAAGACTTTCGCTGCGACACTCATTTGGTGCGGTGGGCGGCTACGTAGTCGGCCAGACTCGCCAGGGATGCAAAGACTTTGGCGTTGTCCTTGTCGTCAGCACGCAGTTGGGCGCCAAAACGTTTGGAGATGACCAGTGCCACTTCGAGGATGTCGATCGAGTCGAGCCCGAGCCCTTCGCCGTACAGCGGCGCATCGGGGGCTATCTCTCCGGGGGGGATGTCGAGATTGAGGGCGGCAACGATGATGTCGGCTATTTCAGCCCGGAGGGAATCTATGTTGGGGGTGGGTACCATGGGTCAAATTATTCTAGGAAGTTGCAGTGCTTGTCCGGATCGTACGGCACGGAAGGCGAGAACGACGTTGCTGCCGCCGAAAGCGAACGAATTGGAGAGCGCGGCCCGTGCGCCCCGGCCTCTCAGGGCGGATCCGACGATGTGATGCACGCCGCGGCAGGCGGCGTCGATGTCATCGAGGTGTGCCGTGGGGGGCAGAGCGTCTTTGCGCAGCGCCAGGACGGTGATAACGGCCTCGATCGCTCCGGCTGCACCCATCATGTGCCCGTGCATGGATTTGGTGGCGCTGACGGGCAGGTTCGGCGCGCTTGGGCCGAAAACGGCTTGGATGGCAGTGATTTCGGCGGTGTCGCCTTCGCGGGTGGCCGTGCCGTGGGCGTTGACGTAGTCGATTTCTGCCGTATCGAGCCGGGCATCCGCCAGCGCAGCCTTGAGGGCCCGAATCTGGCCTGCCGGGTCTGGCCTGACCAGATGGCGATGGTCCGATGCGGCGCCATAGCCGCAAATTTCGCCATGGATGACGGCGCCGCGTCCCAGGGCATGTTCCCAGTCTTCCAGCACCAGGGCAGCAGCGCCTTCGCCGAGCACCAGGCCGGCGCGCTGGGCGTGGAATGGGCGGCAAGCGTAGGGGGCGTTGTCGGCGTCGGCGGGCGCCAGCACGCGCAGCGCTTCCCACGCGCGCACGACGCCATAGGCTAAAGGCGCGTCAGACCCGCCGGCAAGCATCACCTTCGCTGCGCCCGCCCGCACTTTATGGAAGGCTTCGCCGATGGCCGCTGCCGCCGAGGCGCATGCCATGGAGTAGGTGAGGCTGGGGCCGCCGAGGGCGAGTTCGATGGATATGTGGGCTGAGGCGGCATTGTTCATGCCCAGGACGACCGACAGCGGATGTACGCGGTCCCGGCCTTTCTGCCACAGTTCCCGGTAGCCCCTCTCGTAGGCCAGCGTGCCGCCCAGCGCGGTTCCCCAGGCGATGCCTACGTCGGGCAGTTCTGTCGACTTGTCGCGGGGAAAGCCAGCGTGCCGCCAAGCATCGAAAGCCGCCGAAACCCCCAACTGGCAGTAGCGGTCCATCGTCCCCGCGAGGGAGTGGCCCAAGGCGGCGTCAGCGTCGAAATGTGTGCACACTGCGGCGGGAATCGATAGCACCCGCGGCGGATCGTCCATGCCGTGAAGGCTGATGCAGGAATTCCCCGACAGCACACCGGCGAACAACTCCCCTGCGTCTGTGCCGACCGGGCTGACAACGCCCAAACCGGTGATGGCAACGCGGCGGTCTCCCACCCGGTCAGCCTGCAGTCGTGGCGCGCTGCGCGTCCTCGACCACTTTCAACAGCGCTGCAATCGTCTTGGGCGTGGCGGGATTCTGAGGCGGCACCAGGTTGAACTTGTCCTCGAACTCGAAGAACAACTCCAGCAGGATCAACGAGTCGATCTGCAACTCATCCAAGGTCGCGTCAGCAGTCACGCGCACCGGGTCAACGCCGAGGCGGCTATTCAGGAAACTGCGTATGACCTCAAGGGCATCCATAGGTGGCGCAAGACGACGGATGAAGGCGATTCCCGACGAAGTACCGAACATCCGGCCCGTCGGCCTAAATTTTAGTGAGGTTGCTTTGCCCCTCAGGATCAAGGGCTGTTTGGTCTCAATTTTACCCGATTGGCGCCGGATCCGATTTCCTGGGGGGCATACGGCACCGCGTAGGCTCGGCTTGTTCCCCGCGCCTGCTCTGCATCGGCTGCTGCTCGAGAGCGTCGGTCCATCATCGCCGGAGTGTGTCGCCCCACCGCCTGTGGCTGGATTCAGTGTGCGAGGCGTTCGCCTTTTTTCACACTCGCTCGCGCCGGCCCGTCCAGCCCACACCCGGTGACCTGGACCCGAGATCCCGGCAGTGCAGCCTCAATGCCGCCAAGCTCTTGCCGACCTTTCGGCTGGATCGCGGGCCGGGCGTCGGAGGCCGAACCGCATCAGGCTGCAGGGGCCGCCGATGCGCTTGAACCCTCAGCCGCTTGGCCCCAGTGGGCGAAGTCCGGCACCATCCCTATCGTCGGGCCCCACTTCTGCGGCTGGCCGCAACGGCTTGCGCCGTACGGGCTTCGGACTTGTGGCAATACAGCGGCGCCGCGCGTAGCTCTGGTGCCCTTGTGGCCAAGGCGTAAATGGCAGTTGACAATCACGATAGTCAGACTAAACTGACGCATATCGAATCGGTGTCCGATGAAGTCGCCAATAATGAACGGGCCTCGAGCAGGGAGGATTCAGATGGTTACCATAGCGTCAGCGCTCGGTTCGCAAGGCGTGTGATGGTAGGCCTGTTCGAGCCGCATATTAAATGAATACTACGTCATGCTCAAAACCGCCATTGTTGTCCTTGTGGCGCGGTGCTAGTAAGGAGTGTGGCGAGATTTTTCCGCCTGTCGTGGCGTCTGGTTTTCTTTGCGGATCGCCCGGCCGGGTGCGCTTGAGCGGGTCTGTGGTGAGCGGGGTTTGTCAGGGTCCGTGCTTGAGGATCCCCCGAGTCTCCGCAGTTCGCGTTGCTGGTAGGCGCTTGGCCCGCTTAGCGGACGGGGCTGCCAGCGTAGCGTCTAAGTGCATTCCGTGTTTCGTTGGTGCTTACCCAGAGGGAAGCTGCCGCCGGAACGGGGGGGCTGCCTGAGAGTTGTTCGGGCGGCAAGCTCTTCGTGACGGTTTTCGTCACGTTTGTCCCAGCCGCGCGGGATTTGCGCGGTAACAGCCGAAAGGCGAATTTGGAGGCTTGCATCCATGGCTGAAAAATCACTGTCGGGGCTCACTGATCAAGAAGCTCAGGAGTTCCATAGCATCTTCGCCGCCAGCTTTGCTGGTTTTACAGTCGTTGCGATCATTGCGCACGTGTTGGCATGGGCCTGGCGTCCGTGGTTGTCCACCAAGGCCGTTGCGCTGCTTGACGGCACCAACGTGGCTCTTGCGAACGTCGCTCAATACCTGTCATAGGAGGCCTGAACATGTACAAACTCTGGACGATTTTCGATCCGCGCAGAACCCTGATCGCGTTGTTCACGTTCCTGTTCGCGCTCGGCCTGATCATTCACTTCATCCTGCTGAGCACCACCAAGTACAACTGGATGGAAAGCGGCACGGCGCCCGCAGCGGCGACCCCTCCCGCAGTGACGGCACCGGCAGCGGAAGCTCCCGCACAATAAGTCGGTCGCTGACGGTAGCAAACACGTACCGGGCCTAGTGCCCGGTTGTGTTTGCTGCAGGGAGCGCAGCGAGGAGGCGGGGGCCACTCCGCCTTCCGACCGGAGAATGCAAAAATGGCTATGCTCAGCTTTGAAAGGAAGTATCGCGTACGGGGCGGAACGCTGATCGGTGGGGATCTGTTTGATTTCTGGGTGGGGCCGTTTTACGTCGGCTTCTTCGGAGTCACAGCTTTCTTCTTCGCGTTCGTGGGTACCGCCCTAATCTTATGGGGCGCGGCTCTCGGGCCAACCTGGAACCTCTGGCAGATCAGCATTGCACCGCCGGATCTCAGCTACGGGCTGAAGATGGCTCCGCTGGCTAAAGGTGGGCTCTGGCAAATCATCACAATGTGCGCTTTGGGCGCATTTGTTTCATGGGCGCTACGTGAAGTCGAAATCTGCCGCAAGCTCGGCATCGGCTATCACATCCCGGTCGCGTTTGGTGTTGCGATTTTCGCCTATGCGACCTTGGTCGTGTTCCGTCCCATCCTGCTGGGTGCTTGGGGGCATGGTTTCCCCTACGGCATCATGAGTCACCTCGACTGGGTGTCGAACACCGGCTATCAGTTCCTGCATTTCCACTACAACCCGGCGCACATGCTCGCCATCACTTTCTTCTTCACCACGGCACTGGCCTTGTCCATGCACGGGTCACTGATCCTGTCGACGGCGAATCCGAGGAAAGGCGAACCGGTCAAAACCGCGGAACATGAAAACACGTTCTTCCGCGATGCGATCGGTTACTCCGTTGGCGCGCTTGGCATCCACCGGCTTGGCTTGTTCCTCGCACTCAGCGCAGTGTTCTGGAGCGCCGTCTGCATCATCATCAGCGGCCCGTTCTGGACGCGCGGCTGGCCCGAGTGGTGGACGTGGTGGCTTGACCTGCCGCTCTGGAAATAGGGAAAGGTATTGAACCATGGCTGAATACCAAAATATCTTTACGCGAGTACAGGTCCGAGCGCCTGCCTACGCTGGTGTGCCGCTAGCACCGGGTCACTGGCGTCGGGAAGGCCAGCCCTTCTTCTCCTATTGGGCCGGCGTCATCGGTGATGCGCAAATCGGGCCGATCTACCTTGGTGGCCTGGGTGCGGCGTCGTTGATCTTTGGCTTTTTTGCCATCGAAATCATCGGCCTGAACATGCTGTCGTCGGTAAACTGGAACGTGATCGAGTTCCTTCGTCAGTTACCGTGGTTGGCTCTGGAGCCACCAGCTTCCGGTACGGGGCTTGGCATTCCGAAGCTGAACGCGGGCGGCTGGTGGCTGATGGCAGGCTTTTTCCTGACCACGTCCATCCTCCTGTGGTGGGCTCGCATGCATCGGCGCGCGGTTGCGCTGGGTATGGGTACGCACATTTCCTGGGCGTTCGCCTCGGCGATCTTCTTCTACCTCTCCTTGGGCTTCATTCGCCCGGTACTGATGGGTAGCTGGAGCGAAGCCGTTCCGTTCGGGATCTTCCCGCATTTGGACTGGACGGCGGCGTTCTCCATCCGCTACGGCAACCTGTACTACAACCCGTTCCACATGTTGTCCATCGCATTCCTGTATGGCTCGGCTCTGCTGTTCGCCATGCACGGTGCGACGATCCTGGCAGTGAGCCGCTTTGGTGGCGACCGCGAAGTCGATCAAATCGTCGATCGCGGGACGGCAGCCGAACGTGCCGCGCTGTTCTGGAGATGGACCATGGGCTTCAACGCGACGATGGAGTCTATCCACCGTTGGGGATGGTGGTTCGCCGTCCTGACCCCGCTGACCGCTGGTATTGGCATCCTGCTGACCGGCACTGTGGTGGACAACTGGTACCTGTGGGCAGTGAAACATGGCGTAGCTCCCAGCTATCCGCAGATGTTCAACGTCATCGATCCGTCGACTCTGCAAGGAGTAGCGAAATGAGCCAATCGATCGGTAAATTCGCCGTCTTTGCGGCTGCCGGCGTGGCAGCGCTGCTGGTGGGCTGCGAGTCGCCCACGAACGTGGATAACGTGCAGCGCGGGTATCGCGGCGTCGGGATGGTGGAAAACTACAACCGTGTGCTCGTTGCCGCCGACGCGAAGAAGAACGAAGTGCCTACCGCGCTTCCCGCCGCTGAACCGGGTAGCCCGCTGGCTGTCACCGAGTACCAGAACGTGCAGGTGCTGACGGATCTGGATGTAAATACCTTCACTCGGTTGATGGTGGCGATGACCCAGTGGGTGTCTCCCGACCAGGGCTGCACCTATTGCCATACGGCGGATCTAGCATCGGATGAGCTGTACACCAAAGTCATTTCTCGGCAAATGCTGAAGATGACGCGCGACCTGAACGCCAAGTGGAAGGATCACGTGGCAGTCAATGGCGCAGGTGTCACTTGTTATACGTGCCACCGTGGTCAGCCCGTCCCGGCGAACATCTGGTACAAGGATCCTGGCCCGAAAGTTGCCACCGGTCCGGGTTCCCAGGGTCGCGCAGGGCAAAACGCACCGGCAGCCGCTGTTGCGTACGCTTCGTTGCCGTACGATCCCTTCACGCCGTTCTTGCAGGGTTCGGAAAACCTACGCGTCACCTCCTTGAAGGATCTGCCGGATGGGTCCAACAAGACGACGCTGAAGACGGCGGAAGCATCGTTCGGACTGATGATGCACATGTCGGATGCGCTCGGCGTGAATTGCACTTACTGCCACAACAGCCGTGCGTTTAACGACTGGAAACAGAGCACTCCACAGCGCGCGACCAGTTGGCAGGGTATCCGCATGGTGCGGGACATCAACAACAACTACCTGCAGCCGTTGGCACCGCACTTCCCCGCCAACCGCCTAGGGCCGACTGGTGATATTCCCAAAGCCAACTGCGCAACCTGCCACCAAGGCGCTTACAAGCCCTTGTACGGCGTGAGCCAGCTCAAGGACTACCCAGAGCTAGCCGTCGCTTCAGCGAAACCGGTAGCGGCAGCCCCTGCGGCAGCCCCTGCGGTTGCTGCTGCGGCCGACGAGAACCTGTCGAAGGGCGAGAAGATCCGCTCAGCGATTCGTGGGCTGTTTAAGCTGGACTAGTTAATCAGGGCATCCCACGCCAGAAGTAGCGGCGCGGGCGAACTGAGAGGTTCAGAAAAAACGCACCCTTCGGGGTGCGTTTTTTTTCGCCGCTGCGGTTGTCTGGTGGACCGGTCGGCTGGTCTGCAACGCGGATCCGCCGCAGTGGGGGGCGTCAGGCAACCAGAACCAGGCGTTTGCGGGATTTCGCGTGCGCGGCTCAGCGCTGGCGAGGCGCCAGAAGGTGGCGCGTGGAGGCCCAAGAAGAGCCCGTCGCGTTGCTAAAAAACCGGTGATCCGGGCAGGCGGCGGGCTGAAGATGAGTGGAGACTAGTGGCAAAGCGCTCCCTTGTCTGGGTGCCCCCCTCCTCTTTGTGCACGCTCGCGGGAGAGTTCCAACTTCAGGGTAGAAAACCCACTCGACCGCCGCAATAGCTCCCCAACACGGTAGCGTAAACCGAATGTTCACCGCGCCCGGCGGCTGCCCTGGCCCAACATCACGGCCAGAAAGTTCCAACTGGGGCGCCGTGCGTGGTGTGCCGTGAGGCTTCGATTCTAGTGATGCAGGATCTTCGACAGGAACTGCTGAGCGCGTTCCGACCGCGGTGTGCCGAAAAACTCCTGCTTTGTCGTGTCTTCGACGATGCGGCCGTGATCCATGAAAATCACCCGGTGGGCGACGTTTTTGGCGAAGCCCATCTCATGGGTCACTACCATCATCGTCATTCCTTCGCGCGCGAGTTCGACCATTACGTCGAGCACCTCGTTGATCATTTCCGGATCCAGCGCTGACGTGGGTTCGTCGAAAAGCATACAGATCGGATCCATGGAAAGCGCCCGGGCGATGGCAACTCGCTGCTGCTGGCCACCGGAAAGCTGGCCTGGATGCTTTTCGGCATGGGATTTCATGCCCACGCGGTCCAGCATGCGTAAGGCGCGTTCCGCGGCCTCCTCCGGTGATCGTTTGAGAACCTTCACCTGCGCGAGCGTCAGGTTGTCGATGATCTTCATGTGGGGGAAAAGCTCGAAGTGCTGAAAGACCATTCCGACGTGGGAGCGCAGAGAGGAAAGATTGGTCTTCGGGTCACCGACGCTGACACCGTTGACGACCACTTCACCTTCCTGAAACGGTTCGAGGCCGTTTGCGCACTTGATCAACGTGGACTTTCCGGACCCGGAGGGACCACAGACGACGACCACCTCGCCTTTGTCTATGTGGGTGCTGCAGTCGGTCAGGACTTGGAATCGGCCGTACCATTTCGAGACATTCTTGAACTGGATCATGCTCATACGGCTACCTTCCGCTGCAGTTGTTTGACCAGGGTGGAAGCACCGAAACAGATGATGAAATAGATCGCGCCAGCGAAGAGGAGCAGTTCAACGAGTCGGCCGTCGCGGTCGCCCACTTTGTGAGCGGCACCGAAGAAATCGGCCAGGCCGATCACGTAAACGAGCGAGGTGTCCTGAAACAGAATGATTGCCTGGGTCAACAGTAGGGGCACCATGTTCCGGAAAGCCTGGGGCAGGATAACGAGGCGCATGGTCTGTGCATAGTTGAGGCCCAATGCCTGTGCAGCAGCGAACTGCCCGCGGGAGACGCTCTGGATTCCGGCACGGATGATTTCGGAGTAATAGGCGGCCTCGAATAGGGTGAAGGCTACGACCGCGGAGGCGAAGCGTATGTCGCCCACGACCTCGCCGAAAAGGGCGCGGATGAGTTGCGGCACGATCAGATAGAACCATAGGATCACCATAACCAGAGGAACTGAGCGGAACAGGTTCACGTACCCCGCCGCCAGCCAGCCGAGCGACCGGGATCCGGACAGACGGGCGAGTGCGAGAAGCGTGCCCCAGGCAATACCGACCAGTATGGCCACGAGGGTAATCTCGATCGTCACCTGCATTCCACGCCACAGAATGGGCAGCGCCCCAGGAATCGACGACCAGTCGAAGTCGTGCATGAGTTATTTCCCCGAGCCGATGTAACCGGGAACGCGGGTGCGGCCCTCGACCCAGCGCATCAGCGACATCACCACTACGTTGATCAGCATATAGAGCAGGGTTACGGCAATGAAGGCCTCGTACGGTTGGGCCGTATAGTCCACCAATTGCTGGGCCTGACGCGACAATTCGATCAAGCCGATAGTCGTTGCGACGGCCGAGTTCTTGAAAACGTTGAGGAATTCTGATGTCAATGGCGGAACGATGATGCGGAAGGCCATCGGCAACATGACGTGGCGGTAAGTCTGGGGCAGGCTCAAGCCCAGGGCCAAGCCGGCGCTCTTCTGCCCCCGCGGAAGAGACTGGATGCCTGCTCGAACCTGCTCTGCGACCCGGGCGCTGGTGAAGAGGCCAAGACAGACCATGGCGGCAGCAAACTGCTGGGCCAGAGGATCCATCTGCTTGAATCCATCACCCAAGGGGCCGGGCAGAAGTTCGGGCAGGACGAAGTACCAGATGAACAGTTGTACCAGCAGCGGTATGTTGCGAAATACCTGAACGTGCATGCCGGCCAGGCGCCGAAGCCATGGGCCGGGTACGGTGCTTAGCACCCCAACAATCGACCCGGCAGCGAGGGCGATGGCCCAGGCGGATAGGGACAAAACAACCGTCCATTGCAGGCCAGCAAGGAGCCAGTCCAGGTAGGTGGATCCTCCCCCTGGCGTTTCGCTCAAGAATATGCCCCAGTTCCAGTGATAGCCCATTCTCTACGCCCGAAAATGAAAACGGAAGGGCGCAAGTGCCCTTCCGTTTGCTTGCCAAATTCTGTCCCTTACTCGAACGCTTTGTCGTTGGGTTTCTTGTAGAGATCACGAATCTCTTCGCTCAGCGGCATGCTCAGATTCAGGCCCTTGGGCGGGATGGGGGCCTCAAACCACTTCGCGTAGATCTTCGCCGCTTCGCCCGAGGTCATGGCCTTGGCGAGGGCGCCATCGACGACTTTCTTGAACGCTGGGTCGTCCTTGCGCATCATGCAGCCATACGCCTCCTTCGACTGAGCTTTGCCCGTAACGATCCAGTCGCCCGGCTTCTTTGCCTTTGCGATTTCACCATAGAGGAGCGCGTCGTCCATCATGAAGGCGACGGCGCGGCCCGTCTCGAGCGTCAGGAAGGACTCGCCGTGGTCTTTGGCACTGATGATGCTCATGTTCATCTTCTTGTCTTCGTTCATTTTGCGCAGCAGGCGCTCAGACGTGGTGCCTGCCGTCGTCACGACGTTCTTGCCGGCGAGGTCGGGAAAGTCCTTGATGCCCGAGTCCTTCTTCGCCATCAGCTTGGTCCCGACAATGAAGATCGAGGTGGAGAAAGCCACCTGCTTCTGCCGCTCGGTGTTGTTGGTGGTGGAGCCGCACTCCAGGTCTACCGTACCGTTCTGCACCAGGGTGATTCGGTTCGCGGACGTGATGGGCATGAGCTTGACCTGGAGGTTCGCCAGCTTCAGATCCTGCTTGATGGCGTCCACGGCCTTCAACATCAGTTCGTGCGAGTATCCAACCACCTGCTGCTTGTCGTCGTAGTACGAGAAGGGAATTGACGACTCACGGTGACCGAGCGTGATGGTGCCGGAATCTTTGATCTTCTTCAGCGTGCCAGTCAGTTCCTGAGCGGCGGTGGGGCCGGCGACAAAGCTGCACGCAATCAGGCCCACGACAAGTTTTTTTGCGACCATACGTCTCTCCCGATGATTGAAAAATTATTATCGCGTCGGATCAGTGCCACGCAGCGCGCAACGATACCACGATTCAGATTCGCGTCGAGGTGGCATTTTGTTGAATGGCGTCAAGCAGTTGCCGCCCACATTGACATTCGGGGCGGCAATTTGGCAATTGCGTGCGGACGACTTGATCATTGGCTTGCCGCCGCCCCGCGATACTTCGGTAGGGTCATCTCGAAGCGGGCCCCTTCGCCTTGGCTGCTGTGGACGTCGACGCTGCCACCGTGTTTTTCTGCCACGGTCTTGACGATTAGTAGCCCGAGCCCTACCCCGCCATTGCCGAACCGGTCCTGCCCACTGAACTGCACGTAGCGGGAAAACAGCTGCGAAATCTGCTCGGGTGCGATGCCCGCGCCTTCATCCGCCACGGTCATCACCCAGGCGTCCGCTTCCCCATCCAGATGGAGCGTCACGGCGCTTCGGGCGGGGCTGTGGCGGACGGCATTGGCGACCAGGTTGACCGCTGCCCGGCGCAGCAGATCGGCGTCGCCCAACGCATAGGCCGAGCCCGGCCGTTGGTCGGAAACAACTTTGATTGCCACGCCTTTGCTGCTGGCAATGACCTCGAGTTCGTCTGCCACCTGCGTTAGCAGGATCCAGAGATCGACTGGGCGGAAGCGTTTGCGGTCCAGGGCTTCCGCCCGTGCAAGGCGCGTGAAGTCCTCCGCCAGATCCAGAGCCCGGCGCGCTAGGTTCTGCAACTGGGAGAGGGTGAACGCCGGCGAACCTTCCACCGCCGGCTCCTGCATGACGTCGATCATGGAAATGATGGAAGACAGTGGGGCACGCAGGTCATGGGACAGAAACCGCATCGTCTCGTCGCGGGACTGCTGAGCAGCGCGAAGCTCGGAGATGTCGACCAGGCTGAGGATGAAGCCGGCCACACAATCGTCCTCCCCGACTGACCGTCCCACACCGACCAGCAGGGTACGGTCATCAGCGGCCACCATTTCCACCTGCGCAACCGCTTCGTCACTAGCAGTGGCTTTGGAGAGGAGTTGCGTCGCCGTTCCGCATTGAAAAACCGACAGCAATTCAGAAAGATCGCGGCCCAGGAGGGCGTTTCCGGCCTGACGCAGCAATCTGGCAGCACCTCGGTTGGCGAGCACCACGCGCCGGTCGGCATTCGTGACTACGACCCCCACGGGCAGGCTTTCGACCGCATCGCTAAGGAAGCGCCACGCGTCGCGCCTTGCCGTGTTGACCACTCGCACTGCGTCGATGCGTTTTTGAAGGGCATCGCCGTACCCGCTGGCCGGTTCCGTTTCCGGCATATGTTGGCCCGGCTCGCGGCGATGTTCCGCCAACTCGAAATCCAGGAACCGCTGGGCTGCCTCCAGGCGCCGCCAACTCCACACGGGATATACCATGAGGCACGCGGCCAAGGCGGAGGCGGGCCCGAACCAGACGTGCCCCGAGTGCAAGAGCACTGCCGAGACCACCAGGGTCGCGAGTCCGGCGCCAAGCGAGACGACCAGGCCGGCGCGCGCCGAGGCGCGCCTGAGCAGTATCAGTAGTACGGCGACCAGGAGCGTTGCGACCGCCGCTATGGCCGATGGCGGCAGTGTCTGGATGGCCATGCCTTGTCGCAGGGCAAGGACCGCGTTGGCGTTGATCTCCACGCCGCTCATGGCCTGATTCAGCCCTGAAACTGGCGTGGCATGGCTACCCACCAGTCCAGCCGCCGTGGCGCCCACCAACACGACGCGGTCGCGAAAGAAACCCGACGGCGTTTTGCCTCGCAGGACATCCACGTACGAGATGGACTGGAAGTGGCCCGGCGGGCCGGCGAACGGGAGCAACAAGTCGTTGCTGCGCCAAAAGCGTGCGCTGCCGGGCCCCCCGAGGCCCCCGCCCCCTACTGCACGGGCAACGTTGACGACGGCCAGCGCAAAGCTGGCCATCTTCGTCTCGCCCGAGCCGCCGCGCAGGCGGAGCCGGCGGATTATCCCGTCCGCGTCCGGCTGCACCTGGGAGAAACCCAGCGCAGCGACGGCGTTGCGGAACGGCGGTATGGGAACTTGGTCGTCCATTTCAGGGCGATCCGATGGGGCTAGCGTAACGGGCAGGACGACTCGTCCATTGCCTTCCAGCGCCGCCGACAACGCGGCGTCGCTTGCGGGATCCGCCTTGTCTGGTTCCGAAAGAATGAGATCCAGCCCCACGGCCGCTGCGCCGTCCTCCGTCAGGCGGTTGATCAGGGTCGCATGCACCGCCCGGCGCCATGGCCAGCGCCCAATCTCGGCCAAGCTTCGGTCGTCCACGGCGACGATCACCACGTCCTGGGGCGCGGGTCTTCGCCACATGGCGAGGAACACGTCGTAGAGCATCTGGTCCGCCCGCCACAACAACTGCTGGCTCGCGGCGGCACCGACAAGCAGAACCAATGCACACAGCACGGCCCACCACTCGTAGCGAACGCTACGGTCGTTGTGGATGGACGGTGTCACAGAAGCGCTGGAACGAGGGGGAGGAGAAGCAGCCACCACTGTGGCTTGGGTGGGACTTCGAACCGCTGGGTTGCGGTATAGGGCCCTACGAAACCATCGCTATCGGTGGCACGCACGCGCATGTAATAGGCTCCGGACGGGGGCCGCGGCAGTTGGACCCGCGGCTCTTCCAGTCGCCGGCTTTCCACCAGATCGGAAAAAGCTTTGTCCCGGGCCATCTCGAACTCGAACCGTTGGCCAGGTTCGCTTGCCCAGGAAAAGCCCACTTGGTCGCCTGCGATATCGGGGGGGGCGGGGGTTGGGGGCGCCGGCCGGAGTTCGAACGTTTGTACGTCCCCGAACGGACCTTGCTTGCCGCTGTTGTCCACGCTCGCCACGCGCCAGTAGTAATTCCCCGGCTCCAGTCTCGCCCCGCTGGCGTGCGCTGATGCCGTGATGCCGGAGGCGGATTCGAGTTTGTGCTGGAATGCCGGGTCCGCCGCCAACTCGAAACTGTAGGAAACCGCGCTGCTGGCGCTCGACCACGCGAACGGAAGCACAGTTGCGCGCACTATGCCCCGGTTCGCGGGAGTTGATGGGAACGGCGGTTCGGGACGGGCCTCGATCCGGAACGGGGCTTGGGCATCGAATCCCTCAAGGCCCCGGCGATCAATGGCACGCACGCGCAGCCAATAGTCACCGTCCGGCGGGGCTTCGAACTTGACTGTCGGGCCTGCAACAACGCGCTCCGCAACCACGCGTGAGAACGCCTGATCCTCGGCAATTTGAGCGCGATAGCCGCTGGCGCCAACGACCGAGGGGAGGGGGAAACTCAGCGTCAGCCGCTGCTGTGGTGGAAGTACTTTGTTCAGCCCCGGTGCGGGCAGCAACCGCGTTGGCAGTTCGGGTACTCCACCGCGAACCGCTGTGACGCCATAACCCTGTCGCAATCTGACCGTGGAAGCGCGGCTCCCACCGACGGCGACGGTTCCTTCGGTCACCTCCGCCAGGGATCGACCATCTGTCTTGGCGGCTGCGGCCCGATAGTGCGTGCCACGCACGCTCAGGACGGTCGCGGGCATTCGCAGTTCCTGCTGTGCGCCGGCCCGATCCTGGGGCGCCGCCTGGATGTCGATGCGGCCGCCTTCGAGGGTGAAGCGGCTGCGCAGGCCTTTGCTGCCGCGATACTGTTGCAGCACGTCGGTGCGCACGCGCGTTTGCGGGTGCAAGGTCAGTTTCGATCCGTCGGCAAGCTGCAGGGTTACAAATCCGCCGTCGTCGGTCGCCAATTCCTGCTGCTCCGCGATCTTCATGCCGGCGTCTAGGCGCTCCTTGCCAACACGGGCCTCACCGCTGGCAGCGATGACCTGAATCGGCGCAACGTCGGACTGCAGCAAACGCACGGGAATACGGACGAGGGCGCCTGTCGGCATGCGGTAGGGATCGACAACGCCGTTCAGTCTCTGCAGGATCGGCCAGTCTGATGGTCGTCGGAGCAGCGCTTGCCCAATGCCAATCAGCGTATCCCCGGTGCGGGTCTGGTAGGCGAATTCGCCATTGGGACCCGCGGCAAAAACGGCGCTAGGCAGCCCCGTCAAGCC
>JBAWHH010000224.1:0-1847 GCA_049593715.1 Rhodocyclaceae bacterium | reverse complement strand
GGGCGGCGGCAAAGGCCGCAGTTCCGGCGGCAGTCTGTTGCGCTCCGGGAACGGCGCCCGGCGCCGATCCAGTTCCTGCAGCATCTGGTTGACGACGCTCATCGCCCCGCCAAGACCCCAAGGCTGGCGAGGGAAGCCGCAAGTGCGCCGCCCAGCCACCATGTCCAGCGCGCGCGCCCGCCCTCGGTTTCCGCGCTGTCGCGCACGGCCGCCGCGACATGGCGCGATGTCACCCCGTGACCGCCCTCCCCGAACGCCAGGAGCAACGACTTGTTGGCCAGGATGTTGATGAGCCGCGGCACCCCGCGGGCGGCCCGGTGCAGGCGGCGCACGGCGGCGGGGCAGAACAGCCGCCCGCCGCAATAGCCGGCCACGGTGAGGCGGTGGGCCAGATACATCTCCACCTCATCGCGCCCCAAGCCCTGCAGCCGGCAGGCGAATGCGATGCGCTGGCGCAACTGGCGTACCGACGGGTCGGCCAGCTTCACATCCAGTTCCGGCTGGCCGAACAGCACCACCTGAAGCAGCTTGCGCTTTTCCGTTTCCAGATTGGAGAGCAGGCGCAGGGCTTCCAGGCTTTCCAGCGGCAGGGCCTGGGCCTCGTCCACGCACAGCACCACTGTCAAGTCCTGGGCAGCAAACTCCAGCAGCGCGCCGTTGAGCCGCTTGAACAGGTGGTGGGCGTCGCCGATGCCCTCCGCCGGCACGCCCAGTTCCTCCGCCACCACCATCAGCAACGTTTGCGGATCGAGCAGCGGATTGGGGATGTAGGCCGTGACGTAGCGCTCCGGGTCGAGGGTGACGAGCAGGCGGCGGCACAGCAGGGTCTTGCCGGTACCCACTTCGCCCACAACTTTCATGAAACCTTCGCCGTTGTGCAGGGCCACCAGCAGGGTGTTGAAAGCCTCCTGGTGGGAGCGCGTGGAGAGCGCAAAAGCGGTGTCCGGCGTAATGCCGAAGGGCGGCTCCGTCAGACCGAAGTGGTCCAGATACATGGTCTTGCGCGCCGCAGTCCGCTAGGGCAAGCGGCGGGGATCGAGGTCGTCCAAGCGCCCCTGCACTTCCGCCAGACCTTGCTGCCAGCCCTGATCGCCCTGGATCACCGTGGGCTTGAGCAGGATCACCAGTTCGCTCTTGCTGTAGCCGCGGCTGGTCTGGCGGAACAGCTCGCCGATTATCGGCAGGTTCCCCACGCCCGGCACCTGGGAACGATCGCTGGTCTGTTCCTGCTTCATCAGGCCGCCGATGGCGACGATGTTGCCATCCTGCACCCGCACCACGGTGTCGCTCTCGTTGACCATACTGCTCGCCAGGGGCAGGGTAAAACTGCCCAGGGTGCCGAGATTCACGTTCTTGGACTTCTCGCTGACGCTGCTCACCGACGGATGGACGTGCAGGATGATGTTGCGGTCCTCGTCGATCTGCGGCATGACGTCCAGCGCGATGCCGGAAAAGAACGGCTGCACGGTGATGGTGGGCGTGGCGATGCTGCCGGACGTGGTGGTCGTGGTGGTGGTGCTGATGTTGGTGATGAAGAAATCGTCCGTGCCCACCTTGAGCACGGCCTTCTGATTGTTCAGCGCGGCGATGCGCGGACTGGACAACACCTGTACCCCGCCCTGGGTTTCCAGGAACTGGAGGATGGCGGCGAAATTGCTGGTCTGGAACGCCAGGCCGAACAGCCCGCCCACGTTGCGCACCGCACTGACGAGGTTGGTTCCGGCAGCAGCAGCGAGACTCGCATCGACGACGGTCTGCGTCGCGGTATCGATGCTGGTACCCCCGGCGAAGAGGTCGCCATCTTTCTGCAGCACGGTCCCCGGAGAGATGACCCCGGTGGAAAGGCG
>JBAWHH010000223.1:0-2808 GCA_049593715.1 Rhodocyclaceae bacterium | reverse complement strand
CTCCTGCAGCGCGCCGCCGCCGGCCCCGGCGTCGCCTTGTTCGCCAGCGACGAGGCGCACTGCGTCTCCCAGTGGGGCCACGATTTTCGTCCCGAGTACATCCAGCTCTCCATCCTGCACGAGCGCTTTCCCAACATTCCGCGCATTGCGCTCACCGCCACAGCGGATGCCGCGACGCGACGCGAGATCGCGCAGCGCCTTCAGCTTGAAAATGCGCCCGAGTTCGTCGGCAGTTTCGACCGGCCGAACATCCGCTACCACATTGTGGACAAGGACAGCGCCCGCGCCCAGTTGCTGGATTTCATCCGCACCGAGCATGCCGGCGAGGCCGGCATCGTCTATTGCCTGTCGCGGCGCAAGGTGGAGGAAACGGCGCAGTGGCTCACGGCCCAAGGCGTGCGCGCCCTGCCCTACCATGCGGGCATGGACAATACGGCGCGCCGCCGCACCCAGGACACTTTCCAGCGTGACGACGCCCTGGTGGTCGTCGCAACCGTTGCTTTCGGCATGGGCATCGACAAGCCGGACGTGCGCTTCGTCGCCCACCTCGACCTGCCGAAGAGCGTCGAAAGCTATTACCAGGAAACGGGACGGGCCGGGCGCGACGGTCAGCCGGCAGACGCCTGGATGGCCTACGGCCTGGCCGATGCGGTCCAGCAGCGGCGCATGATCGACGAGTCCGACGCCGACGACGCATTCAAGCGCCTGGGCCATCGCAAGCTGGACAGCCTGCTGGCGTTGTGCGAAAGCGCCACCTGCCGCCGCCAGCACCTGCTCGCCTATTTCGGCGAGGCGAGCGAACCCTGCGGCAACTGCGACGTCTGCCTGAATCCTCCCGCCACCTGGGACGGCACCGAGGCGGCGCGCAAAGCCCTGTCCTGCGCCTATCGCACCGGCCAGCGTTTCGGCGCCGGCCACCTGATCGACGTGCTGCTGGGCCGCGACAACGAGCGCGTGCGCCAATGGGGCCACGACCGCGTCAGCACCTACGGCATCGGCAAAGATCTGTCGGAAAAGGATTGGCGGGCCGTGTTCCGCCAACTCGCCGCGCTGCAAATGTTGGCGGCCGACGGCGAAGGGTTCGGAGCGCTAAAGCTGACCGACGCAAGCCGGCCCGTCCTCAAGGGCGAACGGACTCTGGTTCTACGCCGCCAGTCGGCGGGACGCGCCATGCGCCCCCGCGCCGCCCAGCCCGGGAGCGAACTGACCGACGCCGCGCGCGAGCTTTGGCAGCGTCTGCGCGCGTGGCGGGCGGAAACCGCGGCCGCGCGGGGTGTACCCGCTTTCGTGGTGTTCCACGATACGACGCTACTGCAGATCGCCCGCGAATGCCCCACCAGCGCGCCCCGGCTGCGCGGCATCTCGGGCATCGGCGCCGCCAAATTCGAGCACTATGGCGAGGCGCTGTTGAACCTGTGCCGCGCTCACGCCCTGGAGACCACCTCGCCGACCGCGGAAAACCAACCGGCCATCGAGGCGGCTCCCACGAAACCGCCCTCCCCTGCGCCGCTCTACCCCGGATTGAGCGACACCGCGGGTCTCAGCCTCCAACTGCTGCTGCGGGAACATCTGACGGTCGCCGACATTGCCGCCCGCCGCAACCTCAAGGAGAGCACGATCTACACCCACTGCGCGGAAGCGATCGCCCAGGGGCTCGTTGCTCCCGAACCCGTGCTGGGTCTGGAACCCGAGGAATACGCCGCCATCGCCGCCGCAGTGCTGCAGCAGCTCGGTGGCGGCGAACCCCGCCTCAAACCCGTTTTCGAGCAGTTCGAAGGCCGCTACGACTATGGACTCCTGCGCTGCGTGGCCGCGGCCATGGTGCGGGAAGGCCCGTCGGGAACAGCCTGACGCGGCGTAGCGCCGGACTTGCTTAAAGGTCCGCCGCAAACCATCATCCGAGCATGAACCGCGTGTTCCCGTTCTTGCTCCTGCTTTTTCTCATCGGCGTCTCGCCGATATCCTCGCTGGCTGCCGGGGCACAAACACAGGTTGGTGCCGATGGGCCGCGTACGGCGCTGGTGATCGGCAACAGCGCCTACAAGGTAGCGCCGCTGGAGAACCCGGTGCGCGACGCGCGGCTGGTGGCGCAATCACTGGCGGCGGTTCAATTCCGCGTCACCAAGCTGGAAAACGCCACCCAGGAGCAGATGCTCCAGGCCATCGTCGATCTCGGCAATCAAGTGGCCAAGGGTGGGGTCGGCCTGTTCTACTACGCCGGACACGGCGTACAACTGCGCGGAGAGAACTACCTCATCCCGGTCGACGCCCGCATCGACCGCGAAGAAGCCATCCGCAGCCGCGCCGTCAACGCCCAGGAGGTGATCGACCGCCTGGCGGCCGCAGGTAACCCCTTGAATCTGGTCTTTCTCGATGCCTGCCGCAGCGACCCCTTCCCCCGCAGTACTCGCGGCGCAGCGCAAGGCCTCGCAAAAATGGACGCCACCCTGGGCATGCTCATCTCTTTCGCCACCGCGCCCGGCAACGTGGCGGAGGATGGCACCGGGCGCAACAGCCCCTATTCCCGCTACCTTGCCGAGACCATGCGCGTTGCCGGTCTGCGTATCGAAGATGTGCTGAAACGCGTGCGAACCCGGGTGCGCGAAGAAACCAACGGCCGTCAGGTGACCTGGGACAACAGTTCCATCGAGGGCGATTTCTACTTTCTGCCTCCAACCGGCCAAGCTGTGGCATCGACTCCCGCCGAGTGACCAGGCAAACCTTTGGTCACCCCACGCCCCCGAGTGGAAGCCGCTGCCGTACCCCGGCCGGCCCTGCCCGAGCGGCCGATCTCGGCTGCGCCGCCGG
>JBAWHH010000222.1:0-3928 GCA_049593715.1 Rhodocyclaceae bacterium | reverse complement strand
AGGTATCGTCGCGCGTGCGGCAACGGCGAGACCTGTCCGCCAGGCAGGTGGGGCGTGCCCGGGCGGCACGCGTTTCCGGTTTGCCTTCAGTGGGTTCGTTCGTCTGCCGCACCAAAGGGGGAATCGGATCCACTTACAATGGGGAGCCGGCCCGTAGGCCGGGTGCGGCGGCGGTTCGTGTTCGATGGGAGGCCAATCCATGCTTGTTCAGGTGATCTATACCAGCTGTGTTGCGGAAGAACTCGACGATGCGGCGTTGGCGCAGATTCTCGATGTCTCGGTGCGCAACAATTCGCGCCTGGGAATCACCGGCCTCCTGGTCTTTGCAGCGGGCACTTTCATGCAGGTGCTCGAGGGTGAGGATGCGCAGATCGATGGGCTCCTTGCCCGGATCCACACCGACCCGCGCCATCGGGGCGTCGATGTTCTGGTTCGGAACCAGATCAAGGAACGGGAGTTCAGCCAATGGCACATGGGCTTCCGGCGCCCGGGAACGGCGGATGCCGAGGCCTTGCCCCAGTATGCGGCGTTCTTCGACGATGGCTTCGACGCCGGGAAAATCGGCGCCCAGCCGGGCATGGGGCTGGAGATCCTGAGGGCTTTGGCGGGCTCGGTTCAGCCGCGGTGATGCGCCGGCGCGGGAGCGACCGCGGCGGGATCGACTTGTCCCGAGGCCGTCAGTCCTCGGCGAGGCCGTGTTCGGTGGCGTAGGCGAAAAGGTCCAGCCGGTTGCGCACGCCGAGTTTGTCGTAGATGACCGTCAGGTGGTTGCGCAAGGTGTGCTCGCTGATGTGCAGCGATTCGGCCACGGTCTGGCTTTTTGCCCCACGATTGAGGACGATGGCGCGCACGATGGCGCGCTCGCGCTCGGTCAGGCTGGCGATGCGCAGGGCTTCGGGGTCTTTTTTCGGCGTCCCGTTACCCGAGGCGAAAGCGCCGAGGACACGGCCAATCATCATGCGATTGAGCCAGACTTCCCCCGCATGTACGCACTCGATGGCCCGCAGCAGGACTTCGGCGCTTTCGTCCTTGCCAATGACGCCGCGAGCGCCTTTCATGATGGCGCTCTGGTGGTTTTCCGGGTTGCGGTCGCCCGTGAGAATCAGAATTTGAGCCTCCGTTTGCCGTTGCAGTTCGGGAATTGCCGCGGTGGAGTCTTCACCGTTCAGGTCGAGGTCGAGCAGGATGACGTCGGGACGCGCCGCCCCGGCGGTGGCAAGCATCTCGGCACAGTTCGACGCCGTTCCGACCATCTCCATTTTTGGCTTGGCGCTGTCGACCAGCCGCTCCAGGCCCCACAGAATTGCCTTGTGATCGTCGACGATCATCACCCGGATGGGTTTTCCGCCAGAGGGCTGAATATCGTTCATCGGTTGCCGCGCCCTTTGTTTTCCATAAGGGGCACCCGCACGTCGACGATCGTGCCCTTGGCATCAAGGGCGACGTCCACCGACCCGCCCAGACCGGCTGCCCGCTCGGTGAGGGACAGGGGGGTGAAGTCGACGGCGGTACCGGCGAGGGCGTTGTTTTCGTTGCGAATCCGCAGGAGGAGCGTTTCATCCGCGTAGCTCAGGCCGATCCAGGCTTTGCGTGCCGGGGTGTGGCGCCGGATGTTGCTGAGCCCTTCCGCAACGAGGTGGAACAGTTCTCCGGCGATGCGGCGGCTGATGGGTATGTCGCTCTCCACCTCCACTTCCACTTCGATTCCGAAAAGCTGACCAAAGCGGGCCGCTTGCCGCTGAACTGCACTGGAGAAGAGTGTTCCGCCTTTGCCGGGCACGCCGCGCAGGCCGCTAATCACGTCGCGCATGGCGATGAGTTCGCTGGCGGCCATCTCGGCGAGACGGGCCAGGTCTTCGTGCACGGGGTTTTCGTTGCCCGCGCGCCGCAACACGGCCTCGACGGCGAACTTGAGGCCGATGTAGGGCTGGATCGCGCTGTCGTGAAGATCGCGGCCAATGCGCGCCCGTTCAGTCTCCGCCGCCTCGGCCGCGAGTTGCTCGCGGAGGTAGGCATTTTCCACTGGCGGGGCGAGTTCTTCGATGATTCTGGTCAGCATGTCCAGTGCCTGGGCGCTAACGTTCACGGAGTCGCCAGCAAGGATCAGCCGGATGCGGCCGACGCTGGGGCAGGCCAGGGGGACCGACAGCAGGTATTGCGCCTCCATCAGCTCGGCCAGCTCGGCAATGATGCGACGATCGGGCGCCCGCAGTTCAACGGTGGCGTTTCCCCGCGTCGCAATGGTTACCGAGCCGTTCTTCTGCCAACGCAGCTTGCTCTGTTTCCACCCCACCGAGACATCTGCCGGTAGCGAGAGCGCCTTTTCGGCAATCCGGGCGGCTGCGGTTTCCGCCAGTTCGGACGCGCCTTCGCCTTGATCCCAGTACACCACCCGGGGCTGGCCTTCGAAACTGTGCAGGGCCAGAACTGCCGAGGCGGCACTGAACCTGCGGGCAATCTGATCGATCACTTCGGGCACGATGACGTCGAAGCCGCGCCGCGGATCCAGCCCTTCGATGAGTTGTAGCGCAAAAGAATGGCTTCGCTGCGCGGCGAGTTCCACCCGCGCCATGGCCGCGAAAAGTGGACCAACGATGATCAAAGAGGCAGGAAACATGATCTGCCGTTCCCAGGAGATCCCGGGGGAGAGGGTGCCCAGCGCAACGAGAGAGGCGAGACCACTGACCGCGGCAATCGCTATGCCTTCAATGTAGCCGACGCGCCACGCCGCGAAAAAAACCGGGAAGTACAGGAATAGGTAGTAGCGCGAGCTGTTGTCGCCGGCGAGCGTGAGCAGCAAGATGAACCAGCACGCATCGACCCAGTGGACCGAGCGGTGCTGGGGTATGCGCGAGCCTTTGGCTGCCGTCAGTAGCAGCACCAAAGCATAGGCGCTGAACGCGATCACGCCGAGAGTGAGGGGGGCGCGCAGGGATCCCTCGATGTCCGTCAGGAGAAGGCCGGCGATGATCGCGAGCACGACCCGCAGCCCCTCCACCAGCCGATTGTTGTCCGGCACGGCGACGTTTCTTGCTGGAGAAGGAGCTTTGTTGCCGGTCGCGGTCGCCGGGGTCCATTGGATCCCGCGGCCGAGAAGTCCTGTGGCAGCTTTCATCGGATTGTCGTCTTCCCGCCTTTTGACAGCCTGCTTCCACCTGATGGAGGGCTGTTCTTGCCTTGGTTTGGGGCTCCGCGACGGCAAGCGCAGAAGCCGTGCGCGGTCATCTACCACACCGCGTAACCCATTCTACGGCCATTCAATGATGATCACGCCATGGGGAAATGGCCGACCCCTTTGTGTCCTGGGCGTTGATGAGGGTACTCCCCCACGCCGTTCGACGTATGGCCTTTACATCGCTTCGCCTGTTTCCGGTCCCCGCCGTTTTGCGATCGGCATGCTGTGGATCGCGTCTATGTCAAATTCTTGTTCGGTGATGGCGCCGAAGCCCGCCGATTTCTAAAGGCTGAAATATTAATGCCTTGGGTGTCTCGGGAGGAGGGGTCGAGCGCCTCAAAATGGTCATCCGAATGGATGATTCGCGGCGGGAGGGGGGAGGCCGATAATCACTGCCGTAGGCCTTGGGGGGAGACGGAAATGGCCTGTCGACATTTCAGCCAACAAAAAGAAGCGAATAGTCGGATGAAGATCGAGCTAGGTGGTGACTGGATGGTTTATGCGAAGGCGCTCCCGCAGGGGTGGCGGGCGCTGGGGGTGGTCGACGCAGGGAAAGATGGCGAGGCGGACCAGGGCGCGCTGGTGGTAGACCCCAGCCAAACCTATTTTCAGTTGAACGGTTTGCTGGTCCGCTCACTGGACCAGGTATCGGTGAGCCGAATGATGAGACGTATGGCGGCCTGCGCGGGCGGTCCGGGCGCTCTCCGGGGTTTCCCCCGGGGCCCGCGTCAGCGGGCGTGGGCTGCCAGAAGC
>JBAWHH010000221.1:0-2786 GCA_049593715.1 Rhodocyclaceae bacterium | reverse complement strand
CGATATGGCTGTTCCGCTGACGGAGATCGACAAAGAGGTCGATCAGCGGCTGAAGCGCCTTGCGCGCACCGTGAAGATGTCGGGCTTTCGTCCGGGCAAGGTGCCTTTCAAACTTGTGGCGCAGCAGTATGGGCCGCAAGCGCGCTCCGAGGCGATCGGAGATGCCGTCGAGAAAGCGTTTGGCGCCGCTGTGCGTGAGCAGAACCTGCGGGTTGCCGGCATGCCGGAGTTCGAGCCGAAAGAGGCGAGTGATGGGTCCCAGCTCGAGTTCAGTGCCGTCTTCGAGATTTATCCCCAGGTAAACCTGGGCGACATGTCCGGCAAAGAAATCGAGCGCCCGGCGTTGTCCGTGGTCGATGCGGATGTGGACAAAACCATCGAAGTCCTGCGCAAACAACGCCTAACCTATGTTCCGGCGGACCGTCCGGCCCAGGATGGGGACCGTGTAATTATCGATTTCTTTGGCAAGGTGGGCGAAGAGGCTTTTGCCGGAGGGCAGGGCACGGACGTTCCGGTAGTCATTGGACGGGGCTCCATGCTGCCGGATTTTGAATCGCAACTGCGGGATGTCTCGTCCAACGCGAGCAAGAGTTTCGATGTGGTGTTCCCCGCGGATTACCACGCTGTGGAAATGGCGGGAAAAACTGCCCGTTTTGACGTGACGGTAAACCGCGTCGAAGTGCCACAATTGCCAGCACTGGATGCTGATTTCGCCCGGGCGCTGGGCATTGCAGACGGCGATGTGGCCAAGATGCGCAACGAGGTTCAGGCCAATCTGGAGCGGGAAGTTGCCAAACGCATCAAGGCTCGGGTGAAAGAGCAAGCCATGAACGCGTTGCTGGAGACGACGCCCATCGAGGTTCCCCGTGCGCTTGTCGAGGCGGAAGCCCGTCAATTGGCGCAGAACGCGCGCCAGGATCTGGAGCACCGCGGTCTGGCAGTTAAGGGGTTGACCATTGAGAAGCAATGGTTCATGGAACCGGCTACCCGACGGGTCAAACTGGGCCTGATCATGGCGGAGCTGGTCAGGGAAAAAGGGTTGCACGCCAAGCCGGAACAGGTTCGCGCCCAAGTCCAGGATCTGGCTGCAAGCTATGAGGATCCCGCCGAAGTTACGCGCTGGTATTACTCGCAACCGCAACAATTGTCGCAGGTCGAAGCATTAGTGATAGAAGACAATGTGGTGAACTGGGTGTTGGAGAATGCTCGGATCGTCGACAAAGAGATTGCCTTCGACGATCTTATGGGAACTTCGGCATGATCTTTGCTTCGAGGAGCGGCATGAATATCGATCAGCAGAAACTGCATTCGGATTGGGAACCCTCGGGGCTCGGTATGATCCCGATGGTGATTGAGCAGAGCGGGCGCGGGGAGCGGGCGTACGATATCTATTCGCGTCTGCTGAAGGAACGCGTGGTTTTCCTGGTTGGGCCGGTGAACGATGTGACCGCCAACCTCATTGTTGCCCAGTTGCTCTTTCTGGAGTCCGAGAATCCGGATAAGGATATTTATTTCTACATAAACTCCCCTGGCGGTTCCGTATCCGCCGGGCTGGCGATCTACGACACGATGCAGTTCATCAAGCCGGATGTGAGTACGCTCTGCATCGGTCAGGCGGCGAGCATGGGGGCTTTCCTGCTTGCCGCCGGCGCAAAAGCGAAGCGTTTTTGCCTGCCCAATTCCCGGGTGATGATTCATCAGCCGATGGGCGGATTCCAGGGGCAGGCGACGGACATCGAGATTCACGCCCGCGAAATTCTTTATCTGCGGGCCCGGCTCAACGAGTTGTTGGCGAAACACACCGGGCAGCCGGTAGACCGGATCGAGCGAGATACTGACCGGGACTTCTTCTTCTCGGGTGACGCCGCGGTGGAATACGGTTTGGTCGACAAGGTGTTGGTGAACCGCGCCGAGGCGGCAGGCTGAATCAGCGGAGGGGGCAGCGATGTCTGACAGGAAGACGGGCAGTGAAAAGCTGTTGTATTGCTCATTTTGCGGCAAGAGTCAGCACGAGGTGCGGAAGCTCATTGCCGGTCCATCCGTCTTCATCTGTGACGAATGTATCGAACTGTGCAACGACATCATCCGTGACGAGATCTCCAGCGAGCATTCGGCGGCGGGTAGCAAAGGCGACCTGCCGACGCCAAAGGAGATCTGCGCCATCCTCGACCAGTACGTGATTGGCCAGGATGCCGCCAAACGCATCCTGGCGGTAGCGGTCTACAACCACTATAAGCGTCTCAAGCATTTGACGAAGAACGATGAGGTCGAACTGGCGAAGAGCAACATTCTTCTGGTTGGCCCGACGGGTTCCGGTAAGACTCTCCTGGCGCAGACGCTCGCGAGACTGCTTAATGTGCCATTTGTCATGGCTGATGCGACCACCCTTACTGAGGCCGGTTACGTAGGGGAGGACGTCGAGAACATCATTCAGAAGCTGCTGCAGAAGTGCGACTACGAGGTCGAAAAGGCGCAGCAGGGAATCGTATACATTGACGAAATCGACAAAATTTCGCGCAAGTCCGACAATCCGTCGATCACTCGAGATGTTTCCGGTGAGGGCGTGCAGCAGGCTTTGTTGAAGTTGATCGAAGGAACGGTGGCCTCTGTGCCGCCCCAGGGTGGCCGCAAGCATCCAAACCAGGATTTCGTTCAGGTGGACACGACAAACATCCTGTTTATCTGCGGCGGCGCATTCGATGGCCTTGACAAGATCGTTCGTGGCCGTACGGAGAAGGCCGGCATCGGTTTTGGTGCCGAAGTGAAAAGTCGGGATACCAAGAATG
>JBAWHH010000220.1:0-4425 GCA_049593715.1 Rhodocyclaceae bacterium | reverse complement strand
CTGCAGTCGCCGGAGGAGCGCGAGGAGTTGAACGGGCTGTACGAGTGCATCCTGTGTGCTTGCTGCTCCACCTCCTGCCCGTCGTTCTGGTGGAATCCGGACAAGTTCGTCGGTCCGGCCGGCTTGCTCAACGCGTACCGGTTCATCGCCGACACTCGGGATCAGGCTACCAGCGAGCGGCTGGACAATCTGGAAGATCCGTATCGGCTGTTCCGCTGCCACACCATCATGAATTGCGTGGCGGTCTGTCCCAAGCATCTCAATCCGACTCGCGCCATCAACAAGATCAAGGACATGATGGTCGAGCGGGCCGTCTAACCCTACGCCGCGGACGCTGCAATGGAAACAATGACGAGTGCTCCTGCCGACCCTGCCGCGCGGCGGGGGCAATTGCGCTGGCGTTGCATGCGCCGCGGCCTGTTGGAACTGGATCTGGTTTTCCAGCGCTTTCTGGACCAGCGTTTCGATACGCTCGGCGAGGATCACCTGAACGCGCTGGAAGAACTCCTGAAGTACGAGGACGTGGACCTTTGGCCGCTGGTCAGCGGGCGGGAGGAATGCGGAGACTCACGGCTGCGGGAGATGGTGGATATCCTACGCGCGACCTAGACTACAGGACTGCGCACCTGATTGAGATTGCAGTTTCGCTTTCATCTCCGACTTGATAGGGGCATCCATGACTCAACAACGCACTGCAACCTTGGCGATCGATGGCAAGACCGTCGAGCTTCCCATCATCTCCGGCACGGTGGGGCCCGATGTCATCGACATCCGTTCGCTCTATGCCCAGACCGGGATGTTTACGTTCGATCCGGGTTTTCTGGCTACTGCGGCCTGCAAGTCGTCCATTACCTACATCGATGGCGACCAGGGGATCCTGCTCTATCGGGGCTACCCCATCGAGCAGTTGGCGGCGCACTGTGACTTCCTTGAGGTGTGCTACCTGATCCTGAAGGGCGAACTGCCGACCGCCCAGCAGCGCTCGGAGTTCGTGCGCATCATCCAGCGCCACAACATGCTGCATGAACAGTTGTCGCGCTTCTACCAGGGTTTCCGCCGTGATGCGCACCCGATGGCGGTCATGGTGGGCGTGGTCGGCGCGCTGTCCGCGTTCTACCACGACGCCATGGATTTCAGCGACCAGGAGCATCGCGACATTTCGGCCAACCGGCTGATCGCCAAGATGCCCACCATCGCCGCGATGGCCTACAAGTACAACGTCGGCCAGCCCTTCATGTACCCGCGCAATGACCTCGACTACACGTCCAACTTCATGCAGATGATGTTCGCCGTGCCCTGCGAGCCGTACAAGCCTAACCCGGTGCTGGTCAAAGCACTGGACCGCATCCTCATCCTGCACGCCGACCACGAGCAGAACGCCTCCACCTCCACGGTGCGGCTGGCGGGCTCCTCCGGCGCCAATCCGTTTGCGTGCGTCTCTTCCGGCATCGCCTGTCTGTGGGGTCCGGCCCATGGCGGCGCCAACGAAGCCGTGCTCAACATGCTGGAGGAAATCGGCGACGCCTCGCGGGTCGGGGAATTCATCAAGCGCGCCAAGGACAAGGACGATTCGTTCCGCCTGATGGGCTTCGGCCACCGCGTGTACAAGAATTACGATCCGCGCGCCAAGCTGATGCGGGAAACCTGCCATGAGGTGCTGAACGAACTTGGCCTGCAGAACGACCGTCTGTTCAAGCTGGCGATGGAACTGGAGCGGATTGCGCTCGAAGACGAATACTTCGTCGAGCGCAAGCTGTACCCGAACGTGGACTTCTATTCCGGCATCGTCCAGCGCGCTCTGGGCATTCCGAAGACGATGTTCACATCCATTTTCGCCCTGGCCCGTACCGTCGGCTGGATCGCCCAATGGAACGAGATGATCGGCGATCCCGAACAGAAGATCGGCCGCCCGCGCCAGTTGTTCACCGGCGCGCAGCAGCGCAACGTGGTGCCGATCGACCAGCGGTGATCCGATAGCCTCGTTCGTCCAGAAAGGCACGGGCCGCGCAGCGGCCCGTGCCTTTCCTCCCCAAGCCAGGCCACGACCGGACCTTCCTTCCCCACGGAGGCGCTCGAAATGATGAGACAAATGCTCGGCAACTCGTACCTCTTCGGCGCCAACGCGCCGTTCATCGAGGATCTGTACGAGCAATACCTGGACAACCCCGCCTCGGTGACCGAGCAGTGGCGGGCTTATTTCGACCAGTTGCAGAACATGCCGGGCTCGTCCGGCCCTGATGTCGCCCACGCTCCCGTGGTCGCCAGTTTCGCCCAGCGTGCCAAACTGCCGCCGGTGCGCCAGATCATGGCGCAGCACGTGTCCGACAAGATGCAGGTCGCGGTGCTGCAGCTGATCAGCGCCTACCGCTTCCTGGGTTGCCGCTGGGCGCAGCTCGATCCCCTCAAGCGCATGGAACGGCCGCAGATCGCTGAACTCGATCCGGGTTACTACGGCTTCACCGAGGCGGATCTCAGCCACAGCTTCAATCCGGGCAGCTTTGCCTTCGGTTCCGAACGCGCCACGCTGCGGGAGATTCTCGAAGCCCTGCGCCAGACCTACTGCGGGACCATCGGCCCGGAGTACATGTACATCGGCGACATCGCCCAGAAGCGCTGGCTGCAAAGCCAGTTCGAACCTATTCGCTCGACGCCGAATTTCGATCCCCAGACGCGCCGGCGCATTCTGGAGCGGGTGACGGCGGCCGAGACCATGGAGAAGTACCTCCATACCAAATACGTGGGCCAGAAGCGGTTTTCCCTGGAAGGGGGGGAATCCACCATCGTCGCTCTCGACGAGGTGATCAACGCTGCGGGGGTGGCTGGCGTCAAAGAAATCGTCATCGGCATGGCTCACCGCGGGCGTCTGAACGTTCTGGTCAATATCCTGGGTAAAACGCCGGGCGACCTGTTCTCCGAATTTGAAGGCAAACACGCCTCCGAATTGACCGCCGGCGACGTCAAGTATCACCAAGGCTTCTCGTCCGACGTGGCAACCTCCGGCGGCCCGGTGCATCTGACTTTGGCTTTCAACCCCTCGCACCTCGAAATCGTCAATCCGGTGGTGGAAGGGTCGGTGTACTCACGCCAGCGGCGCCGCGGCGACAAGGAAGCGAACCAGGTGCTGCCGGTGCTCATCCACGGCGACGCCGCCGTGGCTGGCCAGGGCGTGGTGCAGGAGACGCTCAACATGGCCCACACCCGGGGCTATGGCACGGGCGGCACGGTTCATATCGTCATCAACAACCAGATCGGTTTCACCACCTCCGACCCGCGCGACACCCGTTCGAGCATTTGGTGTACCGACGTGATGAAAATGGTGGAAGCGCCGATTTTCCACGTGAACGGCGACGATCCGGAGGCGGTGGCGCTGGTTACGCGCATCGCCCTGGCGTTCCGCATGCAGTTCAAGAAAGACGTGGTGATCGATCTCATCTGCTTCCGTCGTCTCGGCCACAACGAGCAGGACGAGCCGATGGTCACCCAGCCGCTGATGTACAAGAAGATCGCCCAGCATCCCGGCACGCGCAAACTGTTCGCCGACCGGCTGGAGGCCCAGGGTGTCCTGAGCGACGGTGAACCCGAACAGATGATCAAGGAGTACCGCGCCGCCCTCGACGAAGGGCGGCTGGTCACCAGCCCGGTGATTACCAGCCACAGGCGGGCTTTTTCCGTGGACTGGGCGCCGTACACCGGCACGCCCTACACGGACGAGTGCGACACCCGTGTGCCGATGGAAGCCTTGGTCGGGCTGGCGGCGCAGATTACCGATATTCCCGCCGGCTTCAGCCTGCATCCGCGGGTGCAGAAGATCATGGACGATCGCCGTGCCATGAGTGAGGGCAAGCTGCCCCTGGATTGGGGCATGGCGGAGAACCTGGCCTATGCCTCGCTGCTGGTGGGTGGTTTCGGCGTGCGGGTTTCGGGCGAAGACTGCGGCCGCGGCACCTTCTTCCATCGCCATGCCGTCCTGCACGACCAGAGCCGCGAACGCTGGGATGCCGGCAGCTACATCGCGCTGCAGCACCTGCAGGATGGGCAGTCGCCTTTCATCGTCATCGATTCCGTATTGTCCGAAGAGGCGGTTCTGGCGTTCGAATATGGCTACAGCACGGCCGATCCGGACGAGTTGGTGATCTGGGAAGGTCAGTTCGGCGATTTCGCCAACGGCGCCCAAGTGGTCATCGACCAGTTCATCACCTCGGGCGAAGCGAAATGGGGCCGGCTCTGCGGTCTGGTCATGCTGCTGCCCCACGGCTACGAAGGGCAGGGGCCGGAGCATTCTTCGGCCCGCCTCGAACGCTACATGCAGTTGTGCGCGGAGCAGAACATTCAGGTTTGCATGCCCAGCACGCCGGCGCAGATTTTCCACTTGCTGCGGCGGCAGATGGTCCGCAACGTGCGCAAGCCCTTGATCGTGATGACGCC
>JBAWHH010000219.1:0-3323 GCA_049593715.1 Rhodocyclaceae bacterium | reverse complement strand
CTGTAAAAGATGGGTCAAGGATTGGTCATACTGGCTTGTTGGCGTGGGCGCCACGGGGCTTGGGACTGGGTGGGCGAGGTCGAGAGCGGTTCGGGACGAACTTTTGCACGTTCATGGCAATTTCTTTCGGGACAGAACGTAGGCCCCGCATTGCGGTGGCGGTCAGCATCGTGAACACCCATTTCAGAAAACCCTGAAAAGGGTTCACGTTCGACCGACACAACCATTCACCATCGATCGAAATACGCATCCTTAGTGCGTTTGGGCAGCAGCAGAACCGCATCGCGATTGCTCCAGGAGAAGCAACCCCTCGCGGCTTCGTGCCAGGGTAGCCAGCGATAGGCCAGATGTTCCTCGGGGTTCAGGCGCACGGGTGTCCCGCATGGAACCGTAAGGCTGAAAACATGCTCGGTGTTGTACATCACCCCCGGCAAGTAGCGATGTCGCCACTCGTCGAAAATGCGGAAGCGATTAATGGTCTGCCAATCGTCCAGATCCTGGGGATGTCCACGAATGCCTGTTTCTTCTGCAACCTCGCGCAATGCCGTCGAAGCAAGTTTCTCGTCGCATTCCTGGCTTCCCGTCACAGACTGCCAGTAGCCCGGATGGGACGCACGCTCCAGAAGTAGGACTTCAAGTTTGGGAGTGTGGATCAGGACCAATACGGATACCGGCCTTTTGGGCGCTTGGATCACGGTAGGTCGGCAAGAAAGGCGACGCCGTTGGGCCGGAGTTCCACAAGGGTCCAGAAGGGGACACCTTCGCTGCGCCAGGACTCGGCCGCAGACTGGAATATCCGCAGGGCGAGAACGAAGTTGTCTTCCTCCTTCGTCCGGAACGCATCGGCGTGGGTAAGGATGACCAAATAACCTGGAGCGGGGTGCCAAGACATGTCGGTCAGGCAGTCCTCCAGGGCGTCCCAGTTTCGGCCGAACCAGTCCGGAAAATGCAGGCTGCTGGCGACCGTATCGATAAAGCCATCTTTTGTTGCGACGCCTTGGAGGTTGAGGCGGAACATTGCCAGTTCCCGATCCTCTGCTGCGGCGCCGAGATCGCCGATACCGTCGATACCGTCGTGAGGCAAGTTATACACACCTGCCCGCGCTACATCTCCCAGCACTTCCGCGAGATGCTCCCTGGTCATTCTTTGATCCTCCGGAAGATCCGATAATGGTCGCCAGTAAAATAATACTCGCCGGAAGTTCTGACATCGCCTGTCGCGCCTTGGCCGGCAACAATGCGCCTTGCTCCCCGGTCGGGCGAGTTCGGTGTGGGTACTGTGTATTCTCGGTAATACCCGGAGGCACGTTCCGGGAGCCGCCTCTCTCTGTTCTGAAAAACGGAGCCGTCTTTACGGTAAGGGAAAGGTCCGCCCTGTTTGATGCGTTGCAGCGTCAGGGCGGCCTCCGGGGGGAGATCCCCCAACCGAACCGTCTCTTCCCGAAGGAAAGGTATCGACGGTTGGCGAGCCCAAGCCGGCAGAGCGAACAGTACCGCGAGGGCAAGGAGCAGCCAATATTGCCCTCGCGTTATTCGGGCGGTTGCGTTCGAGATCAAGCTGCCGGCGCCTTCGCACTTTCGGCTTGGCGTAGCCGAATGTGCAACTCCCTGAGCTGCTTTTCGTCCACTGGACTTGGCGCTTGGGTGAGCAGGCACTGGGCGCGTTGAGTTTTGGGAAATGCGATCACATCGCGAATAGATTCCGCCCCGGCCATCATGGTAACGATCCGATCGAGGCCGAAGGCGAGTCCTCCGTGAGGGGGGGCGCCGTAGCGCAGCGCGTCCAACAAGAAACCAAACTTCTGCTGTGCTTCGTCGGCGCCGATGTTGAGTGCCCCGAATACCTTCGACTGGACCTCGGCGCGGTGGATCCGTACCGAACCGCCGCCGATCTCCCAACCATTGAGGGCGAGATCGTAAGCTTTGGCTAGGCACTTGCCCGGCTCCGTTTCGAGAAGGTCTTCGTGGCCGTCCTTGGGCGAGGTAAAGGGGTGATGGCAGGCGTTCCAGCGTTTCGCCTCTTCGTCGTACTCGAACATAGGAAAGTCGACCACCCAGACCGGGCGCCAGCCGCTCGCCGCAAGACCCTTTTCGTGTCCGATCTTCACGCGCAGTGCGCCTAGTGCGTCGTTGACGACATTGGCCTTGTCGGCACCGAAAAAGACCAGATCGCCATCTTGGGCACCGCAGCGCTCCAGAATCTCGGTTGCCACGTCAGCCGACAGGAATTTGACGATGGGAGATTGCAATCCTTCCGTGCCCTTCGCCTTCTCGTTGACCTTGATGTATGCGAGCCCCTTCGCACCATAGATTCCGACAAACGCGGTGTATTCGTCGATTTCCTTTCGCGTCATCGCACCGCCGCCGGGAATGCGCAGGGCAGCCACGCGTCCGTCGGGAAGATCTGCGGCACTGCGGAAGACCTTAAAGTCTACTTGCTTCATCAGATCCGTCAGGTCCGTCAGCGTCAGCGGCACGCGCAGATCGGGCTTGTCAGAACCGTAACGGGACTTGGCTTCCGCATAGGAAATGCGCGGGAACGGATTTGGCAGATCGACGTCCATCGCCTCCTTGAATACGGCTCGTACCATGTCTTCCATCAGGTTCGTAATCTCCGCTTCACCCATGAACGATGTTTCCACGTCGATCTGGGTGAATTCGGGTTGCCGGTCGGCCCGCAAGTCTTCGTCGCGGAAGCACTTTGTTAGCTGGTAGTAGCGGTCGAATCCCGACACCATCAGCAACTGCTTGAACAGCTGGGGAGACTGGGGGAGAGCAAAGAACTGGCCCGGATGCACCCGCGAAGGCACCAAATAGTCTCTCGCGCCCTCAGGGGTCGAGCGGGTCAGCATTGGCGTTTCGATGTCGATGAAGCCATGGGCGTCAAGGAAGCGTCGGAAGGCCATGGCGACCCGATAGCGCAGGCGCAGGTTGTGCTGCATCGCCGGCCGGCGCAGATCGAGGACTCGGTGCGTGAGACGGACCGTTTCGGACAGATTTTCGTCATCAATTTGGAACGGCGGCGTAACCGAGGCATTAAGCACTTCGACCTCGTCAGCCAGTACTTCCACTTCGCCGCTCGCCAGAGCCGGGTTGGCCGTACCCTCTGGCCGCCGCCGCACGCGCCCGGTCACACGCAAGACGTATTCGTTGCGGATGCCTTCTGCGATGCGGAAAGCCTCGGCTTGGTCAGGGTCGAATACGACCTGCACCAGACCTTCGCGGTCACGGAGGTCGATGAAAATGACTCCGCCGTGGTCGCGGCGGCGATGGGCCCAGCCACACAGGGCTACAGTCCGGTCTAGATCGGCGGCGTTGACGAG
>JBAWHH010000218.1:0-4831 GCA_049593715.1 Rhodocyclaceae bacterium | reverse complement strand
CAGCATGGACGAGGCGGCGCGCTTCCAAGCTGTTCGGAGTCAGCAAGGTTGCCTGTGGCACCAGCAGTTCCCGCATGGCGAGGATCATCTCTTCGCTGCTCAGGTCGTCACCCCGCCCGGATGCGAGCACAGGATCCATCACCATAGGAATCTCAGGGTAATCGGCGACGATCTCTGCAACGGCCGCGATGTTCTCCGCGCTTCCCAGCATGCCCAGTTTGAAGGCGACAACGGGCATGTCTTCCAGCAGGATTCGAGCTTGGTCGATCACCCAGTCAGCGTCCAACGGCATGACGTCCTCGACACCCGCTGTGTCTTGGACCGTGATAGCCGTGACCACGGACAAGCCATGGCATCCCATGCTCGAAAGAGTCATCAGGTCGGCCTGGAGCCCGGCGCCGCCGGAAGGATCGGACGCAGCGAAAACGAGGATGATGGGAGGAGGGGGATTGCTTTGGCCGGAAATCATTGTGCGGCGCGGAATGGTGACCGCGCCCCAGATAGGCGCGATAAGATAGACCGAATTCTATCGCAAATCCTCTATCGACCTGATTTGCCATGTCCGCAAACGCCGTAACGCCCTATCGGACTTATCAATGCCAGATCTGCGGGTTCTGCTACGACGAGGCCGGCGGAATTCTTGACGAAGGGATCCCGCCAGGCACCCGGTGGGAGAAGATCCCCCCCAACTGGATGTGCCCCGACTGCGGCGCACCCAAGCGCGATTTCGAGCCCATCGGGACCTAGTCCTCTCAACTTCTCCCTCTTCCTGCCGTGATGGCTGTCTGTCGGCAGCGACAGTGCAGCAATTCCCGGTATTGCGCTCCAAAAGTGGTGGGCCAAGCGGTTTGGGCGGAGCCCTCCTGAGCGCGACAGCGTAGTGCAAGGAGAGAAGTTTGGTCGATCCGGTGAATCTAAATGGCGTGAAGGTGATGGTCATTGATGACAGCAACACCATCCGCCGCAGTGCAGAAATCTTCCTCTCGCAAGCTGGTTGTCAGGTCGTCCTCGCCGAGGACGGTTTCGACGCATTGGCGAAGATCGCCGACCATCACCCGGAGATCATCTTCGTTGACATCATGATGCCACGGCTGGATGGATATCAAACCTGTGCCCTGATCAAGAAGAATTCCCGGTTTGGTACGACGCCGGTCGTGATGCTTTCCTCAAAGGATGGATTGTTCGATCGCGCGCGCGGCCGGATGGTCGGTTCCGACGAATACCTGACGAAGCCCTTTAGCAAAGACAGTCTGCTGAAAGTAGTGGCGTCGCACGCTTTGCCGCGCCAGAACTGATTGGACGCCAAAATGCCTATACAAAAGATTCTTGTGGTCGATGATTCACCGACCGAACGTCTGGCCCTGACGGAACTGCTTCAACGCAACGGTTATGGCGTAGTTACCGCCGAAAGCGGCGACGAAGCCATCGACAAAGCCAAAGCCGAAAAGCCCGACTTAATCCTGATGGACGTGGTCATGCCTGGCACAAACGGTTACCAAGCGACTCGCACCCTGACGCGTGACGAGGCCACGCGGCGTATCCCGGTAATCATGTGTACCAGTAAGAATCAGGAAACCGACAAGATTTGGGGCATGCGCCAAGGTGCCATGGACTACCTTACCAAACCAATTGATCAAAGTGCGCTGCTGCAAAAGATCAGCGCGCTTGGCTAGTCGTTGGGGCAGGTATGGCCAAACGCATCAGCCTCCGCGAATTCCAGCAGGGTCTCGTTGAGAAGCTCACGAGCGCACAGCGCGGTGAAACACCGCGTGCGTTCCTCGGCGTCCAGGCCGGCAACGTGCAGTGGTTGCTTGAGTTGCCAGAGACTGGGGAGATTGTTCCGCTTCGGCACCTCACTCCCGTTCCCCTCACAAAGCCCTGGTTCCGTGGCCTGGCGAACGTGCGTGGGACCTTATTTTCCGTAGTGGATTTTTCTGCCTTTCTGGGATCCGATCCTACGCCAATAACCTCGGAAACACGTTTGGTGATGGCCAACGGGAGGTTCGGGTTTTCCTGCGCGTTGCTAGTACAGCGGGCCCTCGGTCTGCGCAACCTGGATCAACTCGATCAGCTCCCGGATAAGCTCAATGAGGTGGCTTGGGTCGGTACTCATTTCTGCGATAGCAAGGGCATCGTTTGGAAGAAGCTGCTGATAAAAAACTTGTTCATAGATCCAGAGTTTCTGGAAATCGCTCTATGACTGCTGAGACGAAGTAGCTGGCGAAAGAGAATAACGGAGAGAAGGTATGGCTTTCAGTCTTTTCAAGAAGAAGACGGCACTCGCAGGGCGCACCGGTATTGGCGGCGATACGACGATCCTCGAGGATGCCGATCCATCCCCCGCATTTTCGCTTGAGCGCGAGCGGAAAGCCACTCCGTCAGCGAAGACGTGGTTGTTGTTCTCGCTGTTTCAGGGCAGATCGGTTGAAAAGCAACTACGCGCCTTTGTAGTAGTGCTGCTGATCTTCATTTTCGGAGCTGTGTTGTTGGCAGTGCGCGAGAACCGAATCGGCAGCCAGGGGGCAGCGCAAATCTATGCCGCAGCCCAAATGCGGATGTTGTCCCAACGGCTGGTCAAGGCGGCCCGCCTTGCCCTAGAGGGCAACGTTGACGGATTCAAGGAGTTAAGGGAAACCCGGGACAACTTCGCGTCGCTGATCGAACGCATCTCAAATGGCGGAGAGATATCGGGAACCTCAGTCCCGGCGATTTCCGCTTCAGCGCGGCCTGAACTTGATGCCTTGATTCGCGTGTGGCAGAAGGCGGACGGCAATGTAGGCCAGATGCTGGCGCATGAAAAGAACTTGGTCTCCCTCGACAATGCCGTCACGCAGATCAATGCCCAAAGCTCTCCATTGCTCGAGTTGGCTGAGCAGGTCGCGGCCCTGAAGGTACAGGCCGGTGCTCCCGGCCGGGAAGTCGCTGCCGCAACGCAACTGGAGATGCTCACCCAACGCGTAGCCAAGAACGCCAGCGGCCTGATGGCCGCCGGGGCAATCAATCCCGAGGTCGCCTTTCTTCTCGGCAAAGACACCAACACGTTTCGCGATCTGCTGCAGGCGCTTGCAAAAGGGAGCGATACGCTGCACATCTCGGCGGCTACCGATTTGGAAACCAAACAGAAACTGGCCGAACTAGACGGTGCCTTTGCACAGTATCAGGAGGCGATCAGTAGCATTCTGGCCAATTTGCAGCGGCTGGTGGAAGCCAAGCAGGCGGGTAGTCGCCTCCTCGTGGAAAGCAACTCAATTCTTGAGGCAACGGAGACTTTGGCAGAGGGCCTGTCGCGCAGCCTGTCGCAGCGCGGCCTTTCAACGCTGCTTATCGCGCTGTTGGCGTTGCTTGCGGTAGGCACGTTGGTGTTGATGGTCAGGTCCTACAACGAAGATGCCAAGAGGCGTACCGCCGATTCTGACCGCCAGCGCCAAGCCCTGGAACAGGACAAGAATGTCCAGCAACAGGCGATTCTCAGGTTGATGAACGAGATGGGCGATCTGGCCGACGGGGATCTGACGGTACGCGCCACAGTAACGGAAGACGTTACCGGTGCTATCGCCGACTCGGTCAATTACACGATCGAAGAACTGTCTGTGCTGGTTAAGCGGATCAACGAGGCCGCGACGCGTGTGACCTCTGCGACCGAGTCCGCCCGCCGGACGTCAGCCGACTTGCTTGCCGCCACTGAGCGCCAAGCCCATGAGATTCAAGACGCGGGCTCGGCGGCGTTAGCGATGGCCCAGAAAATGAACGACGTATCCCGTAGCGCAAGTCAATCTGCCAGTGTTGCCTTGGCGTCGCTGTCCGCGGCTGAAAAAGGTGCGGCTGCGGTGCAGAACTCAATCAAGGGCATGAACGAAATCCGCGAGCAGATTCAGGAGACATCCAAGCGCATCAAGCGGTTAGGCGAATCGTCTCAGGAAATTGGCGAGATCGTCGAACTCATTTCCGACATTACCGAGCAAACCAACGTGCTGGCGCTCAACGCCGCCATTCAGGCGGCTTCTGCGGGCGACGCGGGGCGTGGGTTCACGGTCGTGGCAGAAGAAGTCCAGCGTCTCGCGGAGCGTTCCGGGGAAGCCACGAAACAGATCGCTGCCATCGTGAAGACGATCCAGACCGACACCCAGGATGCGGTATCAGCGATGGAGCGTAGTACGCGCAACGTGGTGGAAGGCGCCAATCTGTCAGACGCGGCGGGTCAGGCTCTGTCTGAGATTTCCTCCGTATCCAGCGATCTTGCCAATCTCATCGAAAAGATCTCGAGCCAGACGGACCAACAGGCGGTTCAGGCGACCCAGGTTGCAACGACGATGAAAAGCATTCTTCGTGTGACGCAACAAACCACCGCGGGGACGAAAGAAACAGCAGTTTCCATTGGTCAACTTGCTGACTTGGCTGCCGAGCTCAAGGGCTCGGTATCGGGTTTCAAGGTCTGATCTTCACTACGGGTCGAACGACATGATTGCAGCCACGGAACTCGATCTCGGTCCGCTGACCTGGGTTAAAGGGGAAATCGACCTTGCCCTTGGCCGTGCCGCCGATGCGCTGAAACGATTCAGCGCAGACTCTGCTGACAGCGCGCAAATCAAATTCGCCAAAACCCATCTTCATCAGGCGCATGGCGCGCTCTCGATCGTCGGCTTAGATGGGGTCACCCGCGTATCGGAAGTTTTGGAGAGCCTCCTCGGCGAGCTGGACACGGGTGCACTTCCTTCATCGCCGGCCCTGGTCAGCCTTATTGAGCAGACGATTGCGACACTGCGGCAATACCTGGACGAAATCGGTAATGGTGTGCCGAATCAGCCGCTGCGGTTGCTCCCGGTATACGAGG
>JBAWHH010000217.1:0-2569 GCA_049593715.1 Rhodocyclaceae bacterium | reverse complement strand
GCCGAGGCCTGATCCGCGCACCCCGCAAGGGTCCATCATCGCCTGGGCATGCACCGCCGCTTCCCACGCTGCCCGGATCTCCAGTGGCGCGCCGTATCTGGGGCGTGCCGCCGACCCCCATTGGAGTTCGCACCGGCCGCACTGGCTTGATGCCATATTGGTAGTTCGCGGGTGGCCGGACGTTACCCCGGCTGCTATGTCTGCGCGACCGGGTCGGGCGATGGTTCCGACCGTACGCCGGGTCGAGTCACGCGGACCTTCACATCGGCCCCACGACACGAACCTCTGCCGGCACCGACACCCGGTGTCCGATTGTCCTCTATTCCTGGTGACGGGCGGGTTCTGGTGGCGGTTGCCGCGGCGTAAGACGCCCCGGAGCGCCGGGCGAATTGCCGAGGGGCGGATAGAATGATCGGGCCGCAGCCGGCGGCGATTCTGGTTGCCTTTCGGGGGGGAGGATCCGCATTGCGTCCGAGCAACGTCTTCGAACTCTTGCCCAGGCTGGCCGTCAATGGCCCGTTCATCGCGGAAGTTCTCGCCCATCAGGCGCCCTGCTGCGCGCTGGGGATGGTCGATGAGCGCAAGGAACGCTTTGCCGCCCTGATGCTGAGCCTCGATGTTCCGCTTCCAAACGAGAGCACCGCGCACGGCTTCAGCCTGGGCCATTCCGTCTTGGGTACCCAGCACGTCGAGGTGCTCCAGTTTTCGTTCATCTTCTACGGCTTCCGGACTTATCACGTCTTGGTCAACCCCAACAACCCGATCGTCCAGGCCGTCGTGGGCCGCATGGTCGAGCGCGGCGAGTACTTCATCCTGGCCATTGGCGTCGATGGCACGGCCACGGCGTTCCAGGCCGGGGTGGGGCAGGGCGAACTGCTCGGCGTGACGGAGAACATCGACCGGCTCCGGGCTTCCAGGACAACGGATCGGGAGTATGACCAGGCCCTGGCGCAGTTTCGCCAGTTCCCGCAGCCTTCCGGCCAGATCCTGGAATGGGTCTGCCGGGACAATCTGGCCTGCCTCGATCCCAGCCTGGCTCCGCTCGACATGTCCCCGGCCTCGCCGCGGGCGCCCGAGACCACCGAAGAGGACGAGGCACGATGCCTGGCCGCGCACTTGGCGGGGCAAATCACCGCGCTGGGCCGCGTATCGGACATCGAACTCTTCACCGCCATGGCCGAGGAGATGCCGCTGTTCAAGAGGATGATGGAGATTGCGGGGCATAACGGCCTCAATGCCCTGTGCAGGGAACACCCGGCGCTGGACCGCTACGCGCGGTTGCTGGAGTCGATCGCCCAGGGGATTGCGTCGGGGGACATCGTGGTGCCGCGATGACGGGTTCGAGATCTGAGGACTTCGCCGTTATTCAACGGAAAATGGCAGCGATGCGCCCGCGCGGGTGCTCGTAGGAAATTCCCAGTTGGGTCGTACGCCCATCAAGGCACCTCCCGCTCACCGGTCCCTTTCGGCTACTCACCCTCCAGGTGCCATAGTCGAGCGTTTCATTCCCCTTATGTTGGGGGCTTGGACCGGCCGAGGTACTGAGTGATGCGGGCTTCCGTCTGAGCCGTCGTCTGGTATTCCCCACGCCGCCCGGTGCGAAGCAGCACCCCGGCCGTGAGCCAATTCTGGATCGTGGAGTGGGGGATGCCCCGACCTGTCAGGGCTTGCGCCGTGATCGTTCTTGCCTGAGTCGCGGGTGGTGTTGTTTTTTTCTTCCTGGCAGGCGCCGGCTCGGCCTTCGGCGGGCGAGGGGGGTTGCCCGGTGGCTTCGGCGCGGCCTTGGGTTTTTCCCGCGCCGGCGATGTCGCCTGCGGGGATGGCGCCGCTTGCGGGCCCGCCTGATCCAGTTCGATCCCGAAAAGGCTCGACAGATCCGCGCCGTCGAGACGGTTTTCCGCGCCGGGAGCGCTCTGCGCCACCGGCACGCTGCCAGCCTGGGCGATGAGTTCTTGCGGGTTCATGTGGCGTAGCAGGAACAGCAGCTCGGGCTGCTGGTCGAGGCGGGCGCCCACCCCATAGAGGGTGGCCGCCACGTGTTTGCACATGTAAGCGCCATCCGGGCAGGAGCACCGGACGCTGATCTGCTTTGGCGTGGGAAATAGCCCGCGGCCGGGGCGGGTAACCACCTCCATGACCGCGTCGGAGAGCCGCCCCTGCAGCAACTCGACCAGCGAACCGATCTTGCCCGCACACTCTTTGAGAATGGCTTTCCAAGGTGCCGCTTCCAGGGGCTGCACGCTGACTTCGACGGTGTAGATGTCGGAGCCGGAGACCAGAGCACTGACCCTGCCTTCCTGAATCCTCAGATCGAGCACGGAACCGTTGCGGACATAGGTGCGCCCGCGCGGCAACCGGTTGGCGAAATCGCTGTACGCTTCGAGGTTCTGGCACCAGGCTTTGGCCCAGAAGCTGCGGGCGATCGTGCGTCCCTCGATGGTGATGGGTTCGCAGACATGCCCTTGCTGGGCCAGGGTCTTTGCCTTGCGGACGGCGTTGCGCCGACGCTCCGCGACCGGGACATAGGGTGCCCAGCCGCCATACCAGTCACGTCCCATGAGTCCTCGTC
>JBAWHH010000216.1:0-1966 GCA_049593715.1 Rhodocyclaceae bacterium | reverse complement strand
CGCCGCCGTCGCGGTCAGGTCGAGCAGCCGATCGAGGTCGACGCCCTGCGCGATGCGCGCGCCAATGGCGCGGATGTGTTCCTGGGCGGCCTGCGCCTCGTTGGCCGGGATCAGGCCGAGGTGGCGTTCCGTGATCCCCAGGTTGATGTCTTCCGTCAGGGCGCCGATCACCGGAACGTCCGTGTAGTGTTCGATCACGGCGCGCAGCTTGGCCTCGTGGCGGCTGCCGCCGAGACGGTTGAGGACCACCCCGGCGATGTTCACGTCGCGGTCGAAAGCCTGGTAGCCCAGGATCAGCGGCGCGATGCCCCGCGTCATGCCGCGGGCGTCGAGCACCAGGATCACCGGCAGATGCAGCAGCTTTGCCAGCGCCGCGTTGCTGTTCGCGCCGTCCAGTGCCAGCCCGTCGTAGAGCCCCTTGTTGCCTTCCACCAGGCAGACGTCGGCGGCGGCGCCATAGCGGGCGAAATCGCGCCGGATCTCGTCGTCGGGGGAAAGGAAGAAGTCGAGATTGCGGCAAGCCGCGCCGGATGCCTGTCCCAGCCACATCGGGTCGATGTAGTCGGGCCCTTTCTTGAACGTCTGCACCGCCAGCGCGCGGGCGCGCAACGCCGCCGCCAGTCCGATGCTTACCGTGGTCTTGCCGGAGGACTTGTGGGCGGCGGAAACGAGGAAGCGGTGCATGGGGCGGTCCGACACTCAGTCGGTGATATTGGACGCGCCCGGCAGATGGCCGAAGTCGTCCTGGGGCAGGAAGTGCAGCACCCGCATGCCGATGGCGGTGATGACGAAGGCGACGCCCAGGCCTCCCAGCCCGAGGAAAAGCTCGGGGGTGTGGGGCACGTAGCGATCCACCTCGCCGTCGAGGAAAGAACTGGTGACGTCCATGCCGGGGAAGATATCGAGGGGGAACGCCTGCCCGCCGACGATCAGGACGTAGAGCAGGGCGAACGCGCCGACGATGACCAGGATGGAGGCAATCACCACGGACCTGCACTGCACCCCCAGTTTCGGGTGGTAGATCAGGAACAAGGGCAGCAGGCTGCCGATCAGCACGTAGCCGGCCCAGAACAGCACGGGATAGACGCCGCCATCCCACAGGATGAAACGCTCGAAATCCGCCTGTTTGGCGAAGTAGAGGTTGGTCAGGTGGTAGACGGTGACGAGATAGAGCACGCCAGCGACGAAAAGTCCCAGCAGGTTCCGCATGCGGCGCAGGATGTCCGGATGCAGGGTGATGTTGTTCCAGGAATACATGGCCGACTGGGCGATGATGAAGGCCGCCAGGCCCCAGGCGAAGGACATGACGATGAAGGTGGGGGCCAGCACCGCCGAACTGAACGCCTGGCGCGCCACCAGGAAGCCGAAGATGGAGCCGGTGCAGGTGGTCAGGATCAGCCGCGAGAAAAAGGCGGTGAACCCGGCGTACTTGGAATAGCGGTTCATGCGCCGCTCCATCAGCGTCCACAGATAGACGGCGACGACGGCAAACAGTCCGGTGTAGAGCAGGATGTTCCAGGTGAAGATGGACTTGAAGTTGAAATGGGTCAGCGCCACGATCATGCGGTCGGGGCGGCCCAGGTCCAGCAGCAAGACCGCGAGGCCGCCGGCCAGCAGGGCGATGGAGAGCAGGCCCGACAGCGGCGCCCGCGTCTTGTACACCCCTTTGCCGAACACCGAGCCGATGGAGGCCACGTTGAGTACGCCGGAAGCGGCCACAATCATGAAGATGGCGAAGATGTGGGGCGTGCCCCACACCACCTGGTTGCTCATGCCGCTCACCACGTGGCCGTGCTCCTCCATGTGCCAGGAGGCCAGCAGGCCCAGGCCCACCACCAGGCAGCCGGCCAGGGTCAGTCCGTAGAAAAACTTCTCTTCCAGGCGGTGAAAGACTTCGTACCGCATCTTCAGATTCCCTGGTAGCGCACGCCGGGATCGAGCCGCAGGTCCGCGCGCAGTGACTGGG
>JBAWHH010000215.1:0-1827 GCA_049593715.1 Rhodocyclaceae bacterium | reverse complement strand
ATGCTGAACAGCGGCGATCTCGACTTCAGTTTCAGCGGCCTCAAGACCGCCGTGCTCACCGCCGCCCGCGACCATGCGCTCGATGGGACGCAACGGGCCGATCTCGCGGCCGAATTCCAGGAAGCTGCGGTGGACGTCCTGGTCGCCAAGGCCCTCGCCGCCCTCGCACAATGCGGACTGAACAGCCTGGTGGTGGCGGGCGGCGTGGGCGCCAATCGCCGGTTGCGCGATCGGCTTGATCGCGCCACTCAGGGTCGCGGCTGCCGTGTTCACTACCCGGAATTCGAACTATGTACGGACAACGGCGCGATGATCGCCCTCGCCGGAGCCTTGCGTCTGGAGGCAGCCACTTCAGCAGGCAAATCCGCCACGCCACAAAGCGGGTCATTCTCGGTGCGACCGCGCTGGCCGCTGGACACCTTATCCGAACCGGGTGCCGCCGCCTGACCCAATAGCGCTGGGCCGCGATTGCCCGTTCCGAATCCTTTCAAGATTGGTTGGCAGAGGCCTTTCGCCCGATACGCGTCTCTTCGCCTGCCATCAGGCGCCGGATGTTGCCGCGGTGACGCCATATCAGGAAACCCGCCATGACGGTAGCCGCGTAGAAATAGGCGTTGCCGTCGCCGAATACCAGGAAGACCAGCGGGGTCGCCGCAGCAGCAGCAATGGCGCCCAGCGACGAATAGCGGAAGATAGCCACGGTCACGACCCACACGCCAAGCAGGGAAAACCCCATTCCCGCGCTGAAGCCGATGAGCGCCCCGGCTGCGGTGGCCACACCTTTGCCGCCCTTGAAACCGAGGAAGAGCGGAAACAGGTGGCCGATGAAGGCCGCCAAGCCAGCCATGGCGACGGCCGCATCGCCTAGCCCGAACTCAGGTCCGAATCGTCGCGCCAGCCAAACCGCCAGCCAACCCTTCAAAGCGTCACCGAGCAGCGTCAGCGCGGCAGCCACCTTGTTGCCCGAGCGCATGACGTTGGTCGCGCCGGGATTCTTCGAGCCGTAACTGCGCGGATCCGCCAGACCGAAGCCGCGGCTGACGAGCACCGCAAAAGGTACCGAACCCAGCAGATAGGCCAGCAGGACGAGAATGAGCGTGGTCATGCGCGTTCCCCTAAAATTCGGCGAGTCTTATCGACCCGACCACTATGGATTTCATTTTCATCGACGATCTGCGGGTGGATGCCAACGTGGGAGTGTACCCCCGCGAGCAGGCCGCCCCCCAGATGCTGCAGATTGACCTCACTTTCGGCGTTCCCGACGAAGCCGCCGCCCAGGATAGCCTCGGCGACACCATCGACTACGCCCAGGTGATTGCCCGAATCCGCCAGGAACTGAAAGACCAGCGTTTCAACCTGCTGGAAACGCTGGGCGAACACATCGTCGCGATGCTGCTCGATGAGTTTGGCGCCCCCTGGGTCCGGCTCTCCGTCGCCAAAGTCGGCATCATGAAAGGCGTCAAGCGGGTGGGCGTGTTCATCGAACGCGGGCAGAAGTAGCCGCGGCAGGCGTGGGCTGCGGCATCAGGCCGCCGCCACGCTCACCAGCTTCGGCTGCAGCACCCGCAGGATGTCGTGGGGGTGGACGCCGACCAGGTAACCACGCCGTCCGCCATTGATGTAGATCAGCGGCAGATCCAGGATCGATTTCTCCATGAAAAGAGGCAGAACCTTCTTTGTGCCGAACGGCGAAGTGCCGCCGACCAGATAGCCGGTGTGGCGTTGCGCGACTTCCGGCGTACAGGCCTCCACCTTCTTCACCCCGATCTGCCGCGCCAGTTCCTTGGTGGAAACCTTGCGATCGCCGTGCATCAGCACGATCAACGG
>JBAWHH010000214.1:0-2570 GCA_049593715.1 Rhodocyclaceae bacterium | reverse complement strand
CCAAGAACCTGATCGAATTGAGCCAGTCCGTTGCGCTGCTATCCATGTTGGACAAGGACGACAGCGACGTGGATGCCGTGCAGCTCGCCACGCTCCACGCCGCCAAGGGCCTGGAGTTCAAGCACGTCTTTTTGGTGGGTGTCGAGGAAGGCATCCTCCCCCACCGCGAGCCGGTGGAAGCGGGGAAGATCGACGAGGAACGGCGGCTGATGTACGTGGGCATCACCCGCGCCCGTCACACCCTGCACATTTCCTACTGCGAGCGGCGCAAGCAGGGCAAGGAAACGCGGGACTGCGAGCCGAGCCGCTTCATCGGCGAGATGGGCGGCGACATCCAGCACGTTGGTCGCGGCAGCGACGCCCCGACCGACCGCGCGGCGGGCAGCGCCAAGTTAGCGGCCCTGAGAGCGATGCTGGACCAGAAATCCGCCCCGACCAGTTGATGAGCGGATAAGGGAAACGCAGAACGGACGGTTGCCCCGGAGAATCCGATGGGCGCCCGCCGTGGGGCCACTGGTTTCAGGCGTTGCCCCATTTAACCTAGAAACCTCAGTTGGACGTGCCCGAGTGGGTGGCTGGCGGGTCGGCTGGCAAGGCACGAGGAGGACGCAGGATCGGCCCCTGCTACGACGAGCAACGCCGCCAGACGGCCCGCCAGCCGCGCAATCGGGCACGTAGTGGGCTCACCCAATTGGTGCGTCTCTCGGGTACCAAGAAATCGTTTATCCATAGATGGTTAGCCGGACAAGAGAGCGGTCAACTGGGGTTTCTAGGTTTAAGGCCGTGGGCCGACTTGTCGGGATGTCCGGTCTGGGGCGGCAACCAGATCAGTGCTGTCCCACGGGTTGCCTAAGCGGTCAGGCCGTCAAAGCTCAGCCGCCATCACAACCGGGCAAAGTGAATCGAAAAGTGGCGCCGCGATCTGGCTCGGATTGCGCCCAGACCCGCCCGCCCTGGCGCTCAACCAGCCTTTTCACCAGTGCAAGTCCGATGCCGGTTCCCGGGTACCTGGGATCGCCATGGAGGCGCTGAAACATGCCGAAGAGCTTGCCCGCATGGGCCATGTCGAATCCGATCCCGTTGTCTTTGACGTGGAAGACGATCTCGCCGTCAACTTGTGACGCGCCGACCTCGACCACCGGATGCTCTCGCGCTGACGAGTATTTGCAGGCATTGCCCAGCAGGTTCGAATAGATCTGCTTGAGCATGGTCGGATCCCCCGGCACGCTGGAAGGCAGTCGATCGATGACGAAATCCGTCGCGGGATAAGGCTCCGCCAGCTCGCCGGCGATGCCGCGCACCAAGTGGTCCAGATCGACTTCGGCCGCCTGCAGAGGTTGCCGACCTGCTTTGACGTACCTCAGTATGTCGTCGATCAGCACCTCCATCTTCTTGGTGCTGCCGATGATCCGATCCAGGAGCGCGGTACTCTCCTCGTCCAGGCGATTCCCTTCGGCTTCGCGCAGCAGATAGGCGTAGCCGTTGATCGCGCGCAACGGCGCGCGCAGATCGTGGGAGACGGAGTAGGAATACGATTCCAGCTCACGCACCGTGGCCGCCAACTGGGCCGTTCTGGTCTCGACGCGTTGTTCGAGATCCGCGTTCAAGCGCCGGATTTCCTCTTCAGCGCGCTTGCGCTCACCAATGTCCTCGGCCACGGCGATACACCAGATCGGCGGACCATCCCCTGTGGCCATGGGCGACAGGCCCAGATTCACCCAGGCTGCCTGCCCGTCTTTGCGCCGGAAACGCTGCTCGCGATGAAATTCCCTGATCCGCCCCGTGGCCAGGCCATGAATGCTCTCCGCCTGTGCCGCTTGATCTTCGACACACGTAACCGCCTGCAAGTCCAGATCCAGCGTCTCGTCGATCTGGTAACCCAGAATGTCGGCGAAGCGGCGATTGACGCGGACGAAGCGACCACTCGCTGTCTCCATTTGGGCCACCCCCACGGTGGCCTGCTCGAACAGCGCCCGAAGCCGGCTCTCACTCTCGGCCAAAGCCACGGCATGCTCGCGTTCTTGGGTCTGGTCCCGGAAGACCAGAACAACGCCGAGGGTGGGCTGATCGGACCCGAGACGGATGGGCGCTCCGCTATCGGCGATCGGAATTTCGTTGCCGTCGCGGCGGATGAGCAGCGTGTGGTTCGCCAGGCCCACAACTTTTCCTTCGGCGATGACCCGGTCGAAGGGGCTTTCCACTTCCTTGCGGGATTGCTCGTTGATGATGTTGAAAACGCTGTGGAGGTGCTGGCCACGGGCTTCGCCCTCCGGCCAGCCGCTGAGCGCCTCGGCGACCCCATTCATGAGGGTGATGTGTCCTGCGGCGTCCGTGGCAATCACGCCATCGCCAATCGACCGCAGCGTGACTTGCAGATGCTCTTCGCTGGCGCGAAGCGCCGCCTCGACCTGCTCCCGCCGCTCAATGTCCTGCAGAAGCCGGTCCTGCGTTGTCTTCAAGCTCTCCACCATGCGGTTGAACGATTGCGCAAGCCGCCCCGTCTCGTCGTGGCTCGTCACGGGGGCGCGCAGATCGAGCCTCTGCTCGCTCACGATCTTGTCCGCCGTGTC
>JBAWHH010000213.1:0-4563 GCA_049593715.1 Rhodocyclaceae bacterium | reverse complement strand
GAAAGACAGCCCGTGCAAGGTTTTGCGCCGGGCGGGGACCATCGGCGCAAAAGCGACTAAGAATGCGCGTCAACGCGGGCTCTTCCGCCAAGCGTATTCAAAGATGGCCTGCTGGAACAGCGTCGGGTTTAAGAGATAGCCCGGCTTTTCCGGGCGCGTTTGGACCGATGCTGGATCGCCTCATGGCGAGTTGGAGTGGGCATTGCTGGCAGCGGGATGTAGCTAACGCTCCACGAAATTCAGCGCTGCCAGCATCACGTACTTGTCCGATTCTTCGGGCGGGATTCCCTGTAGCCCGATCTGACTCAAAAAAGTAGTCGGCCAACGCGCCTTTGTCGGTGCCATGCCTTTCTTAATCGTGCACAGGCGGCCACAGGCGGGCCGTATGAACCAGAGTCAGTATCCACACGGTTTCGCCATCGATCTGGTACACCAGGCGATAGCTTTCGTGCGGAATCAACTCGCGGGTGCCGAGAATCGTTCCCGGCTTGCCCAGCATGGGGTGTTGGGTCAACCGGGCGGCTGCGTCGCTGAAAATCTCATCCATCCGGGCCGCCGCGCGCGGATTGTCGGCTGCGATGTAGTCCCACACTTCGGCACGGTCTTGCTGCGCTTCGGGCGTCCAAACAACCCTCACGCCTGGCTGTCCACACTGGCACGCCGTGCGGCGAATTCGGCCTCAACTTCATCGTTCGACCGCCCCAATCCAGCGCGCATCGAAGCCCGGCCGGCTTCGACCTTGTGGCGCAGGAACTCGTCATACGCGCGCGACGCGCGCTGGCGCTGAACGAACTCGCGCATCAACTCGCGCAGCACTTGCGACGCCGGGCGATGGGCCGCTTCGGCTTCGGCCATGAACTCGGCGCGCAACTCGGGCTCCAGCTTCATCGTGAAAACGGCTTGTTTCGACATGATCGGGACTTCCTGCCACTTGATACTAACAAAGTATATACGATGGCATTACCGGGTGCTACTCACAGAACACTGCAAGGCGGGCCTGTGCGTGGCGAATTGCTATTCAGGCGGCGATCGGGGGGACCGCCATGTGTAGTGATCGAGCGCAGCCTGGCCAGGGCAGGGTGCTCCGGCGCATTGTGCGGGTGGGGTGCCCGCGAGCGAGCGATGAACCCGGCTGCTGTTGTAATAGTTCTGGAACTGAACCAGCTTTCGGGTCAGGTCCGTCGCATTCCAGAAAAACGCTTGATCGAGGACCTCATGCCGGATCGTGCCGATCAGCCGCTCGATGAACGGATGCGAAACCGGTGCGTAGGCCACCGATTTGACCTCCTCGATCTCTAGGACACTAAGATTGGCCGGCCAACTGTGAAAGCGGAACAGCGGGTCGTGGCCGGTGCTGAGCCTTTGGGTCGGTAGTGCTTCGCTAGCCCGACTTCCGCTATTTGCCAGTCGAGGAGCCGATTTTCGGTGGGTTTCGGCTGTCCGGGTGTTGCCAACGCCTTGATCGATAAGAAAGCGCCACGCGGGCGATGGGTCGAAAGCGCTTGTAGTGCCGACCTACCCCCTTGCATGGCGGGTGGATGGTGGGCGATATTCTGGCCATGTATCTGCGATGCAAGGCGCGCCACAAAGACGGCAAGACGCACCGCTACTGGAGCGTGGTGGAAAGTGCGCGCACCCGGCAGGGCCGGATCGTGCAACGGCACGTGCTGTATCTGGGCGAGATCAACGACGCACAGCGTGCGGCGTGGTGCAAGAGCATCGAGGTGCTCGAGGCGGGCAGCCGATCGGCAACCCAGATGGCGATCTTTCCCGAAGATCGGCCTGCCCCCGAGCTGGACTGTGCCGTGGTGCAAGTGCGCCTGGACCAGCTGCGACTGGAACGGCCGCGCCAGTGGGGAGCCTGCTGGCTGGCGCTCGAACTGTGGAACTGGCTGCAACTGGATGAGTTCTGGGCCCCGCGGCTGGTGGCCAGCCGCAAGGGTACGCAATGGCTGGCCGTGCTCAAGACACTGGTGGCCTATCGGCTCATCGATCCGGGCAGTGAATGGCGTCTTCACCGGCAGTGGTATGCGGACAGTGCCATGGGCGATCTTCTCGGTGAAGAGCTGTCGATCGCCCAGCCCGACACCCTGTACCGCTGCCTGGACAAACTGGTGGGGCACAAGCGCGCCCTGTTTAGCTTTCTGACGCAACGCTGGCAAGCGCTGTTCGGCGCGCGCTATGAAGTGCTCCTGTATGACCTCACGAGCACCTACTTCGAATGCGATGTACCGCAAACGGGCAAGCGGCGCCACGGCTACAGCCGTGACCACCGGCCCGACTGCGTGCAGGTGGTCATCGCCCTGGTGGTCACCCCGGAGGGCTTTCCGCTGGCCTACGAAGTGATGGCCGGCAACACGGCCGACAACACCACACTGCAAGACTTTGCCGAACGCATCGAAGCGCAGTACGGCCAAGCCCAGCGCATCTGGGTGATGGACCGGGGCATCCCCACCGAAGCCGTGCTGGAGACGCTGCGCAGCCGCAGCGTGCCGGTGAGCTACCTGGTGGGCACGCCCAAGGGCAGACTGAGCGCCCTCGAAAAGGCTTTCCTGGCTTTGCCCTGGGAGCAGGCGCGCGAGGCGGTACAGGTCAAGCTGGTGGAGCGCGACGGTGAGTTGTATATCCTGGCGCGCAGCCACGGCAGGGTGGAGAAAGAGCGTGCCATGCGCCAGCGGCGCCTCAAACGCTTGGTCAAACGTCTGAAGGAACTGCAGGCCCAGCGGCTTGAGCGCGATGAGTTGCTGCTGAAACTGGGGGCCGCCAAGAAGGAAGCCGGGCGCGCCTACGCCTTGATCGAGATCGATCTGCCGCCCCAGGAGCAGGTCGCGCAGACCCAGAGCTTTCAGTTTCGTCTGCACCGCGCCAAGCTGCGCCAAGTCCGCCGCCGGGAAGGCCATTACCTGCTGCGCTCGAATCTGGCTAACGAATCACCGGCCCGACTCTGGCAGTTGTATATCCAACTCACCGAGGTGGAGCAGGCGTTCAAAGAACTGAAATCGGATCTGGCTATCCGCCCGATCTGGCACCAGAAAGACGAACGCATCGAGGCGCACATCTTCGTGGCCTTCCTGGCTTACTGCCTGCAGGTCAGCCTGAAGGCACGACTGAAACCCCACGCACCCGGGCTCACGCCGCGCGCGGTGCTGGACAAGCTCGCCAGCATCCAGATGCTCGATGTGCATCTGCCCACCACCGACGGCCGCAACCTGCTGCTCAGCCGATACACGGAGCCGGATGCCGACCAGCGCCTGTTGCTCGCGAAACTGAAACTGCCTCTGCCCAAACAACCGCCCCCAAGGATCTTCACCACCGCCCCGATCAGCCTACCCGATCACGCCACCTTGTAGTGCCGACCTTCGATGGTCGCTTCTCAATAAATCAATTAGTTGTCTTCGTCTCTACCCTCGAATAGCGGAAGTCGGGCTAGCACACGGCGAACGACGTCTCTGTCGACTTCGACGCCGAAGGTACGGAAAATCTGCTGGGTGATGCGCACGCAGCCCCAACGCGGATTGCGTCGCTTTATCTCGACGATGGCGAAGATCTGTTCCGCGGACGGCCCTATGGGACCAGGATTGCGGGGATGGTGCGGAGGTAGAAAAGAGCGAGTGACACTTGCGGGTCATCAAGACCTTGCGAAATTTCAGAAGGGTCGCAGGCTTGACGAGTGCGCCAATCTTGGTGATTCGGCGCGGATTCACGAATAGCGTTGTCAGCCCCAGTACGATGCCATCGAGGGTGGTCAGATTCGGTGCACGTTTTCGGGATCAACTGGCGATCAGAAGCTGATGCTTGAGCAACAGAGATTCCGGGGCGACGGCGCGAACACCACGCGGGCGCGGCAGCTTCGCGAGCGTGGCCAGCAGATGAATCGCAAGGATGACGAATCCGCGCATGAAGGGACGCAACCACGATGAGTGGCACCCGCAAGAGTGTCCCAAACCTCAATGAATTCTGGGCTACTGCGAATTCGCCACCCACAAGTGAGGGTCCTTTGTGAAAGCCGAGCCCATTGCACCTCAGACGCCCTTTGTCTGGCCCGAGCCCCGCGTCAGCGCTGGCGCTGCCCGGTACGCATCCGAGCTGCCCTTTGAGAGTGCAGTTCGGTCGGCGGTCACGGTCTTTGGTGTCGTCTCGGCCGTCGATAGTCGGGCGATCAACTGGATGGAAGGCTTTCTGGCCGACCAAGTGGACTCGCGGCTGCTGGCCGTCTCGCTAGACGGGGTGATGGCGCCGATGAAAGACGGGCAGCGCCAGGACAAGTGCGAGCAGCGCCGTGAGCAGGGCAAATCCACGCGCGGACCCACGGAATATCGGGAAGTGGGCTGTGGCACGCTCAGCCACTACGACGCTACCGGCGAGCGGCTGCACACGGTGCGCCATGCTCGCATGCCCGAGCCGAAGAAGCGAACCCTGAAACGCCGTTTGGTGGCCGAGGTGGAACGTGCCCTCGCGAGCCAACCGCAGCTACGACTGGTAAAGGTGGCCGACGGGGCTCGTGACAACTGGGACTTCCTGGCCTAGGTAAAAGGCAAAGCGACTAGGCCGTCACCATATTCT
>JBAWHH010000212.1:0-1700 GCA_049593715.1 Rhodocyclaceae bacterium | reverse complement strand
GAAATCAATCGCTGGATCGCAGATCCCGTCTCATGGCGTCCGAAACACGAGTTCGATAATGCCCGGTGAGGTCGGTGATTGTACCATTTTCTCGCTGGTCCGTCAGGCTCCACAACCAAACCCGAAGCTCGGAAGTCCGCGGGCCTTGCAGCGGCGCGCCAGCCACCATCGACAGGATCTCTGCCACTTCCAGAACCGTCTTTCCACGCCACCGGGCGTGTTCGAAACGTAGGGCAGCGCGATGATGCACGGCTTTACCTCCTACCGGTTCGGGGCCAGGACGGCCTCAGCGCCGGACACAAGCGGCGTGTCGCCGACGTAGACGACCGTCAGATCGCCGCGCTTTATCTGACGCCCAGCTTCTCTGGTTCATGACTACGCTCGGAACGCCACGACTGTGTCACCGGTGCTGGAAGGTCGGGCGCAATAGTCGGCCCAGTCCTCCATCATCCGGTTGCGCAGGTCGAGGAACGTCGTGCGCCGATAGGCCGCGACCACTTCGTCGCTGACCTTGTGCGCGAGCGCAGCTTCGGCGACGGGATCGTCATAGCCGTGCTCTGCAGCCCAATCGCGGAACGACGACCTGAAGCCGTGCGGAACGACTTCGCGGTCGAGCTTGGGATCGATCCAGCGCCGCTCCAGCTCATTCATCCTGTCGATCACCGCGGCCATCGAAGCGTCACTCAGCGGCTTGCCCTTGGTGTTGGGGAAGATGTACTCGCTGTCATCCTTCGTGGCTTCCATCCGATCAAGCACGGCGAGCGCCGCCTTGCTCAATGGCACTCTGTGTTCGGCATCGCTCTTCATGAGTGCGGCCGGAATAGTCCAGACTGACGTCTGCCGATCGATCTGGTCCCATTTTGCCGCCACTGCGTTGCCGGGCCTGACGGCCGTCAAGATTTGAAACTCAAGAGCCGCCGCAGCGGCACCATCACGCTCGCGGAGCCCGCGCATGAAATCGGGCAATTGCCTGTAAGGCAGCGCCGGATGATTGCGGACCTTGCGAACCTTCGAGGTGGCCGGGAGCAGGTTATCGAGATGCCCCTTCCAGCGTGCCGGGTTTTCGCCGTTGAACTCGCCCTTCGCCTTGGCGGCGTCGATCACCAACTCGATGCGACTGCGAATACGGGTGGCCGTTTCGGTCTTGCTCGCCCAGATCGGCTCGATGATCCGCAGGACCAGCGTCGTATCAATCGCGCCGATGGGAAGATCACGGATCGTCTTGCAGTAGTCGTTCTTGCTCGGCTTGCCCTTCTGGTCGATGCCGAGCAACGTCATCACCCATTGGTCGGCGTGCTTGGCGTTTTTCCAGCCTGCCCGATTGGCTTTGATGAACCGCTTGGCCGCCTCTCCGAACGTGATCGCCTTGGCTGCTTCGATCCGGGCGGCGGCTTCCGCTTGGCGCTTTGCCTGGATGGGGTCACCGCCATTGCGGCGGACCTTGCGCGCTCCGGTCGCCTTCTCTCGCGCCTCTTCAAGGCCCACGTCACGCAGCGAACCCAAGCCATGCCAATGTGTGCGGCCGTGGAGCTTGTATCGAAACAGCCAGCTCTTTGAGCCGCCCTCGGCAATCTGCAGATAAAGCCCGCCGCCGTCAGCGTGCATGCCTCGCCGAGACAAATGCTCGACCGTCTTGACCGTCAGTTTTCCAAATCCCCGCGCCATAATCCGGCACCTTGCAGCTACATACACCCTTACAT
>JBAWHH010000211.1:0-5015 GCA_049593715.1 Rhodocyclaceae bacterium | reverse complement strand
TCCAGTCGCGCGTGCCGGAGCACGCCGAGCTGCACCTGCTCATGTCCATGATGACGCCCCTGGGCTGGCTGGAGCGCGTGCCCACCTACAAAGACCAGCAGGAGAAACTCACCCACAAGGATCTGACCACCTACGGCTTCCTGGGTTACCCCTTGCTGATGTCTGCGGACATCCTCGTCTATCGCGCAAACCGGGTGCCGGTGGGCGAGGATCAGTTGCCGCACCTGGAGTTTTCGCGGGAAATCGCCCGCCGCTTCAACCACCTCTACGGCCGCGAGCCGGGCTTCGAGGACAAGGCGCGGGAGGCGGTGAAGAAACTGGGCGGCAAGCGCGCCAAGGCATTCGACGACCTGCGCACCCGCTTCCAGCAGGAAGGCGACCAGCAGGCCCTGGAACAGGCCCGGGCGTTACTGAACCAGACCGGGGATCTGGCCATGGTGGACCGCGAGCGGCTGTTCGGCTACCTGGAGGGCGGCGGCAAGATGATTCTGGTGGAGCCCGACGCCCTGCTCACCGAAGCGGCGCGCATGCCCGGACTGGACGGGCAGAAGATGTCCAAGTCGTACAACAACACCATCGCCCTGCGCGAGGATCCGGAATCGGTGAAGAAAAAGATCCGCACCATGCAGACCGATCCGGCGCGTATCCGCCGCACCGATCCGGGCACGCCCGAGAAATGCCCGGTCTGGTCGCTACACGTGATCTACTCCAGTGAGGAGACGCGGAACTGGGTGCAGCAGGGCTGCCGCAGCGCCGGCATCGGCTGCATCGAATGCAAGCAGCCGGTGATCGAGGGCGTGCTGGCGGAGCAGGCACCCATGCACGAGCGCGCCCAGACCTATCTGGACAACCCGAGCCTGGTGCGCAGCATCGTCGCCGAGGGATGCGACCGGGCGCGGCAATTGGCCGCAGAAACCATGCGCGACGTGCGCGACGCCATGGGGCTGCACCACCTCTGAGCATCCCGATCCCGCCCGAGCGGGAACGCGGAGAACCCAAGATCCCGCGGCGGGCGCGAAATTTCTGTTTTCGCGCGGGTGCATAACCACTTCTCCACTTGATCCTGCGTCGGACCGGCCCCGTTCGCGGCGACATCCGGCGACTCCCGGGCAGCGGCATCGATGCCCGGCTTGACCGCATCACACTATCGGCGGTGCCAGCCAGATTGGGCTTGACGCCACGGGGTACGTCGCTTCGGCAGGCGCGGGTGCGGGCCACGTTATCCTTGCCCGGCAGGCCGAATTCAGGCTCGGTAGAATGCATAGGGATGCCCGCGTGCGCCGATCCAGGCCGTACCGGCGAATATCTTTCACCCGGCGTGACTTGCTGCCGTTGATGCGGCGGTAGTGGGGTTCGGCTCGGCTGTCGCGGCAAGCGAATAGAATGCCCGTCGAGGATAGCCCTTGGCACCAGACCGTTACGAGTTGGGGACAAAAGCATGCGGTACCTCTTTTGGGCGATGCTGGCGATGGGAATGTGCGCGGCATCCTACGCGCAGCCGGATCACCTCGGACGGATCCGGTCCGTCGGCGAAGTGCGCGTCTGCATCTGGCCGGAGTACTATGGCATCAGCTTTCGCAATCCGCTGACCCAGGAACTGGCGGGCCTCGACGTCGATATGGCGCGGGAACTGGGCAAAGATCTCAGGGTACGGGTGCGCTTCGTCGATAGCGCTTTTGGCCGTTTGATCGACGACCTGACCAACGACCGCTGCGACGTCGCCATGTTCGGCATCGGCATCACGCCGGCGCGGCAGCAGAAACTCCGCTTCACTCGCCCTTATCTGCGCAGCGACGTCTACGGCATCACCACGCGCAGCAACCGCCGCGTTCGTGCCTGGGAGGACATCGACAAGCCGGGCAGGGTCGTGGCGGTCGCCAAGGGCACCCTACACGAGACGGTGATGGGCGAAAAACTGCGGGCCGCCAAGCTGCTGGTCACGGACACGGCACAAGCCCGGGAGTTGGAAGTCGAATCGGGTCGCGCCGACGTTTTCATGACCGACTACCCTTACAGCCGGCGCATGCTCGAATCCACGGACTGGGCGCGGCTCGTGTCGTCACCAACCCCGTTTCACCTCACTTCCTACGCTTACGCCATGCAACCCGGCGACGATGCCTGGCACTCGCGCCTGGAAGCCTTCGTAGCCGACATCCAGCGTGACGGGCGCCTCGCGAACGCTGCCCAGCGACACAAACTGCTGCCCATCATCGTGAGCGATTGAGTATGGCGGAGGCTCCTCCCAACCGCGGCACCGCCCCAACCGGGGAGCGACTGTTCATCGCGTTCGCGCTGGTTTTCATCGCCGCCATCGTCGCGGGAACGGGCTACACGCTCTACCGTACGCGGCACGAAGCGCTCGACAAACATCTGGACGCGACGGCGATGCAGGCGCGCAGCGCCGAAGGGTATCTCACCCAGAGCGTGGACCTCGTCCACCTCACCATTCAGGACGTGCTGGCGGCGACGAGAGCCGCAACGGACGCCGATACCGCGCATGCCAACCTGGAGCGGGCCGCACGAACGCTGCCCTTCGTACGTTCGTTTTCCCTCGCCGATCCGGCTGGGCGCATATGGGCCAGTTCGAATCCGGAGAACGTCGGCCGCATCGTCGCCATGGACGCATATCTGCCGGCAGCGCGGGAAGACGGAGAATTCCTGCGCTTCGGGGTTCCCTGGGCGGGCCGCGACTTTGCCGACGGACGTGAAGCCACCACCGCCGAGCAACCCGCGGACGAGACCCTGACGTTCATTCCGATTGCCCGCGCGAGCGTGGTGGACGACAAGCCGATCATCGTACTCGTGGCGCTGAATCCGGACTATTTCCTCAACCACTTCACCCAGGATGAGGCTCCGTTGGGCTCGACCCTGGAAGTGTTACGGCTCGATAGCCGGTTGCTGCTATCCACCGACCCCACCGATCGTCCAGGAACCACCCACACCAACGACCTTCCCCTCACCGCCAACGCCGGCGGGACGTTTGCGAAATTGAGCCACGACTATGCAAATCATGGCCCCACGCTAACGGCTTATCGCCATTCCCGCCGCTATCCGATCGTCGTCACGGTTCACCTTCCGCAAGGGCGTGCGTTGGAGAAGTGGGCGGACGAGATGCGCACGGTCGTGACGTTGGCCATGGTGTCGATGCTGTCGATTCTCGTGCTCTGCGCCGCCATCGTGCGGCGGCTGCGGCGCACCACCTGCGAAGAAGCCGAGGCCAACGCGCGACTCGATCTGGCGGCAAAGGTATTCGAATCCGCGGACGAGGCCATCATGGTGTCCGACCCGCAGAAACGCATCGTTTCGGTCAATCCGGCCTTCGAGCGCGTGACGGGTTTTCCCGCCGCGGAAGTGGTCGGCCACACCGCCCACGTGATTTTTCCCGACCCCCGGATGGCGCCCGTCTACGACCGGATCGCCGGGGAGGTGGACCAAAAAGGTTCGTGGCAGGGCGAAGTCGTCACCCGCCACAAAGACGGGCACCCGATTTACGAGTGGCTCACGGTATCGACGGTACGCGACAGTCAAGGGGCAGTCATTCACTTCGTCGGTTTCCTGAAAGACCTCACCAAACTGAAATCGGTGGAGGAACAGGTGCGCAAGCTATCGCTTGCCGTGGAACAGAGCCCCAGTTCCATCGTCATCACCGACGTGAGCGGCAGGATCGAGTACGTCAATCGGTGCTTCACCGAGGTCTCGGGCTACTCCGCGGAAGAGGCGATCGGCCAGAATCCCCGCCTGCTGCAGTCGGGCAACACGCCGCCAGAAGTCCATAAGGCCCTGTGGACCGCCCTTGCCGCCGGTCGCAGTTGGGAAGGCGAGTTCATTAACCGGCGCAAGGACGGTAGCGAATACGTCGAGCACGCCACCGTGTCGCCGGTACGCCAACCCGACGGCCAGATAACCCACTACTTGGCGGTCAAGCACGACATCACCGAAAGAAAGCGCCTGGAGCGGGCTCTGCGCGACAACGAGAGCCGCCTGCGTCTCGCCCTGGAAGGCCTCGGCGATGGCGTCTGGGATTGGGATATTCCGTCCGGCCGCATCTACTTTTCCCGCCACTGGCTGGAGATGCTGGGCTACCGGGAGGAAGACCTGCCCGGTGACGTGCGGGCTTGGGCTCGTCTGATCCATCCCGAGGACCGCGAGATCAATCGGGCGCTGCTGGACGCCCACCTGGACGACGAAACGCCCGTCTACAATCACGAATACCGCTTGCTGACGAAGAGCGGCCAATGGAAATGGATTCTCGTGCGCGGCGCCGTGATCGCACGTGCCAATGACGGCTCGCCGAACCGCATGCTCGGCACTCACGTCGACATCTCCCAGCGCAAGGTCCTGGAAGAGAACCTCCTCGCTGCGACTCATGCCGCCGAAGCCGCCAATCGGGCGAAGAGCGAGTTCCTCGCCAACATGAGCCACGAGATCCGTACGCCCATGAACGCCATCCTTGGCCTCACGGACTTGATGATGGATTCCGCCGCCAGCGCGGAGCAACGCGAACATCTGGACCTGGTTCATCGTTCGGCCGTGGACCTGCTTGCCATCATCAACGAGATCCTCGATTTCTCCAAGATCGAGGCTGGCATGCTGCAACTGGACGAGATCAATTTCGAACTCCGCCAGTGCGTCGAAGCCGCGATTTCCACGCTTGCGCCACGGGCTCGGGACAAGGGTTTGCGTCTGAGTTTTGCCGTGGCGCCGGAAGTGCCTCACACGGCATGTGGCGATCCGCTGCGGCTGCGGCAGGTGCTCATCAATCTGATCGGCAACGCCATCAAGTTCACAGACCGGGGCGATATTTCGGTCGGCGTCGGCCCCGTTCTCAATGCGGCGAATCCTGATGAGATTCTGTTCTCCGTTGCCGACACCGGCATCGGCATCCCCATCGACAAACAGGCGATCGTTTTCGAAGCCTTTTCCCAGGCCGATGCCTCGACCACGCGGCGTTTTGGCGGCACCGGTCTCGGCCTTCCCATCAGCAGGCGCATCGTCGAAGGCATGGGAGGCCGCAT
>JBAWHH010000210.1:0-7760 GCA_049593715.1 Rhodocyclaceae bacterium | reverse complement strand
GCATCTTGCCCAGTTGATCCCCGGGGCAGCCTGGCCCGAGGCGTACGCTCAGGGGCCAGAGGCGCTGTCGTGGGGTACCCTACGCTTCAGCCGCGTGGGGCTTGAAGCCAACCACGCCGACGAAGGCACTTTCCCGGTCACTGCCTCCTTGTTTCAAGGCGCCCACGGCGGCCTGCTCATGCGCATTCGAAGGCTGGGGATTTAGGCTCTCCCCGACCTTCCGCCCCGCGGCGGCATTGGAGGCATAGCCTACGGTAGCGGCGAGTGTTGAAGACTGAAACATCCTGCCCGCCGTGAGTTACACTGGCAAAGGAGGCCTCGTCGGATGCCAACAACTTGGGCGCGGACGGGCCGAACCGGTGGTTGTAGCGTGCTTGCGGGGCGGTGGTTACCCCTAGTCGCTTGGAACGGGGCCACACCAGCCTGCATCCATCCCGAGGAGCAGCGTATGGGTAAGGAGTGGAAAGTGCCAGCAGAACCCACGAATTTTCAGACGGGCCACGTCATCGAACGCCCCGATGGCTACTACTGGCAGGACAATCACTCGGGACAAGAGCGCGGGCCATTCGGCACACTTCGCGAGGCCGAGGAAGACATGGCTTTCGGCCCGGCGGAAGAAGATGTGGCGATCGACTTCGAAGACGAAGATACCAGTGATTGGGTTGACCCCGACACCGGTGAGGCAGCAGGCCACTCCTTCTCAAACATCGACGATCTCTGACCGCACCAGCCGGGCAGCCACCGGGGGCGAAGCCTTCGGTCCGTGGCCCCCGCCGCGTACTACTGGGGTGGTCGAAAGCGAAAACCCTTGTAATTCAGCGTCAGCTTGCCGTCCCCGTCAATGCGTTCGAGCGTGACCCCGGCAGAGACTTCCTCGCCCTCGCGCAGGATGCGATCATTGATCACCACCATGCGCATCGCCCCATCGTCGGCAAACGAATAGCCGGCCACGCTAATGCGCGGGAGGCTCTTCTTGATCGAACTCGGCAGTTCCGCAAAGCTGGTGACCCGCTTCGATGGCGCAGGAAGTGGAGCCTCTCGGGGCACCGCCGGGTTCGGGCCGCGGGTTGGCGCGGCTGCCGGGGGAGCATCCATGGAAACATCCGGCTTCGGTCCGGCGCCCTTTTCGCCTTGATCACTTGACGCGCCGCTAGGATCGGCGGGACGAGTCGGGCTGGTCACCGATTTCGCCGGCCGAGCCCACGGCGGTACTGGATCCACGCCGGGTTCCGGTGCGGCATGGGATACGATCGGGCCCCTTGCCGCCGCGGATGGCGCTGAGGGTGCTTCGGGCCCTCCCTTCCGATTGGCGGCGGTCGCGCCAACGCTCTCGTCGATGTGGGTATTGCCCTCGGCGACAAGGACTTTGGGCCGCTCCGGCAAAGGCTGTGGCGCCTGGGATGGAGATTCGGCCGGGCTCGCTTGCTGGGCAACTGTGGCAGCCGGCAAAGGCTTGCTGCGCGGCGGCAGCGAAACGAACCACCACCCCAAGGCAAACGCGGTTCCCGCGACGAGAAGGACAGCGCCGATCGCCAGCCCCGCTCGGAAACGCGGCTTTTCCTCCTCCGGCTGGCCGATGCGAACGGGGGCAGAGATCAGGTCCGGCAAACGCCGCTGCTGCCTTTCCAGTTCGGATTTCTTGAGAGCTTCGAGGATGTAAGACATGTCACGGCCCCCCCTTGCCGGCCAGATTCGGCACCTCACGGTCGGTAGCCTGGGCGAGGCGCACTTGGGTTGCCGGCCCGAGCACTCCATCCGCTTCCAGGCCCTGGGTTCGCTGGAAATCGGCGACTCGGGCCCGGAGCCGCTCAACCGACCCATCCGTTTCGTCGATGGGCGAGCCACCATTCAGTTGGGCGAGGCGCTTCCCGGCCCAGCTCACCACGGGATCGCGCGTACCCGGCGCGAGCTTGCCCGCAGCGTTCGGGGGCCCGCGCCAAACGATTGTCGCGCTCCCCGACCACTGTTTGGCAAACGTCTCGACCGCTACACGCCGACTTTGCCGCCCTACCGCAAGTTCCGCTCCGCGTTCGTTCAATGAACCGAGACACGCCACAAAGTTGGCTCCGGTCGGAGAACGCAACTCGACCACCGCCGGCAGGTTGATCGCCCGCAACTTGGCAAGATCGATATTGCCCTGCATACAGCGCAGACCATGACTGCGCGCCGCAGCGCAAACCCCGCTCAACCGCATAGCAGGAAGATCCAGTTTCCAGAGCCCGAACAACTTATGGACTGCAAGCGCTTCATGCATCCAGTAGTCCTCGTTCGGTGGCCAATCCAGGGCCTCAGCGGACACTGGCTTGGGCTTGGCAATGTCGACGGCCTCAGGCGGTGGGGCCACCATCGGGGCGGCTATGGTCGGAGCTGTCACCTCCGCCCCGACGGCTGGGATCCCGAAAAACGAGCGCAGGTCCGGCACCAGAGCGACGGCGACCAATCCCGCCACTAAGACCGCCGCCGCACCCGCCAGTGCCTGGGGCCACCACCGCGCCCGGCAGGCCGCCACGGCATCGTCGCCGAGCACCTCCCGTGCCGCATTCCTGATCGTAGCCACTGCGACGGTGGGCCGGCCTTCGACGAAGGCACCCAGCAAGGCGCGATCACAGATGACGTTGATCAGCCGTGGCGTGCCCTGGCTCAGTCGATAAAGCAAATCCAGCGTCGCCGGAGGAAAGAGGGGCTGATGAACCCCCGCCACCGCAAGGCGATGGGCGACGTAAGCCGCCACTTCTTCGCGGGAAAGCGGGTCGAGATGAAAACGCGCCACGATGCGTTGAGACAACTGCCGCAAATCCGGTTTCGCCAGACGCTGCCGCAATTCAGGCTGGCCGAGCAGAATGATCTGGAGCAGTTTCCTCTGGTACGTCTCCAGGTTGGTCAATAGCCGAAGCTGCTCCAAGAGACTCCGGGAAAGGCTTTGCGCCTCATCGATGATGAGCACCGTCCGGCGTCCCCGGGCGTTGGTCTCCAGCAAATGGAAGTTGAGCAGATCGATGAAGACTTTGGGGCTGAGCCGCCGGTCGGCGAAGGAAATCTTCAATTCTTCGCAGATCGTCGCCAGCAGATCGGTGGTACTCAGCCGGGGATTGAAGATGAACGCGACGTCGCAATCCTCGGGGATCTGCTCCAGGAGGCAGCGGCAAAGCGTCGTCTTGCCGGTACCGACTTCCCCGGTGAGCAAGACGAAGCCGCCGTCGGTGCGCAGCCCGTAAACCAGATGGGCGAGTGCCTCCCGATGGCGATCGCTCATGAAGAGGTAGCGCGGGTCGGGCGCGATGGCAAACGGCGGTTCCGTAAAACCGAAGTAGTCGTAGTACATGGCTAACCGACAGGCGGACAGATCATCTGACTGGACTCCGAAACGGCGTCATCGTGCCCCGTCGGAGGCCGGGGAGCCAGCAGAAAGCTACACCGTGCGGTGCACCGCTTCCAGGTACTCCCGCGAACGCATTTCCACCAAGCGGCTGACGGTGCGCGGAAACTCCTGCGCATTCGGGCCCACGAGGTAGATTTCCTCCGCCGGACAGGCAGCGCTGAGAACCAGCTTGACGCGCTGATCATAGAGAATGTCGATCAGCCAGGTGAAGCGTCTTGCCTCGGACGCCTTTTCCGCGCCGAGCCTGGGCACGCCGGAGAGCAGCACAGTATCGAAGCGCAGGGCGATTTCCAGGTAATCGTTCTGGGAGCGTGGCCCACCGCACAGGGCGGCGAATTCGCACCAGATCACCCTGGCCGCGCAGCGCACCACAGGAATTTCGCGGCCCAAGACCTCGATGGCCTTGGTCGTGCCCTCGCCTCGCGCCAGTTCGACGAAATCGCGGGCCAGCCTCGCTTCATTCTCGGCGCTCAGCGGCGTCAGGTACATCTCCATGCGTTCAAGGGTGCGCAGGCGGTAATCCACCCCGGTGTCCACCTCCACCACGTCCAACTTCTGCTTGAGCAGTTCGATGGTAGGCAGGAAATTGGCCCGCTGCAGGCCACCCGGATAGAGCCCATCGGGCGGGTAGTTGGAGGTCAGCATCAACACCACGCCGCGGCTGAAGAACTGCTCCAGCAGGCGGCCGAGAATCATCGCGTCTGCGATGTCAGAGACATGGAACTCGTCGAAGCACAGCAGGCGCGTCTCCCGCTCGATACGTTCCGCGACCTTGCTCAGCGGGTCAGCTTCATTCTTGAACTGCTTCAGGCTTTCATGCACTTCCTGCATGAAAGCGTGGAAATGCACCCGCCGCTTGCGCCGATAAGGCAGTGCCTCGAAGAACACGTCCATCAGCAGGCTCTTCCCCCGCCCTACCCCGCCCCAGAGATAAACGCCGCGAGGAATTTCGGGATGGATCAGGAGCTTGCGCAGCTTGGTGCGGCGCGCATGCTTGAACGCCATCAACTGGTTGTACAGCTTCTCCAGCCGCCGCACCGCCGCCACCTGGGCTTCGTCGGGCGTGATGCCGCGGGCGGCGAACGCCCGCCGGAATGCACCGATGAAACCCTGGGGCATCGGGAATCAGCGAAAGGAGAACAAGTAGGCCTGCACGATCGGCGCTTAGAAATGCAGCGCCCGTTTGTCCACCGCCAGGGCTGCCTCGTGCACCACTTCCGACAGGGTCGGGTGGGCATGGCAGATGCGCGCCACATCTTCCGCCGAGGCGCTGAACTCCATCGCCGTCGCGGCTTCAGCGATCAGTTCCGACGCATTGTTGCCAATGATGTGCACGCCGAGGATCTTGTCCGTTGTGGCGTCGGCCAGCATCTTCACGAAGCCGGTGGTGTCGCCCTGCCCCAGGGCCCGGCCATTGGCGGCAAAAGGAATCTGGCCAGTGCGGAACTGCACGCCTTCCGCCCGCAGTTGCTGCTCGGTGCGGCCCACCCAGGCGATTTCCGGATAGGTGTAGATGACCCAGGGAATCGTCTCGTGGTTAACGTAGCCCGCCTGGCCGGCCAGCAGTTCTGCCACCATCACGCCCTCTTCCATGCCTTTGTGGGCCAGCATCGGCCCCGGCACCACGTCGCCCACGGCGAACACATTCTCCAGGTTGGTACGACATTGGGCATCGATCTCGATGAAACCGCGCCGGTCGATCTTCAGGCCCACGCCCTGGGCGTTGAGCCCTTCCGTGTTGGGCACGCGCCCCACCGAGACGATGAGCTTGTCGCATTCCAGGCGAGCCTTGCCCTCCGTCGTCTCGTAATCGATGGTGACGCCATTTTCGTCGCGCCCGAAAGCGGTGATGGCTGCGCCCAGATGGATGTCCAGCCCCTGCTTCTTGGTGAACACTTTCCAGGCTTCCTTGGCTACCGCCTGGTCCGCTGCCGCCAGGAATTCCGGCAAGGCCTCGATGATGGTCACCTGGCTGCCGAGGCGTTTCCATACGCTGCCCAGTTCCAGGCCGATGACGCCTGCGCCGATGACGCCGAGGCGCTTGGGAACCGCATCGAAATCCAGGGCGCCGATGTTGTCGCACACCGTCTCGTTGTCCACGGTGATTCCGTCGAGATGGCGCGAACGGGAACCGGTGGCGATGATCACGTTGCGCGCCAGGACTTCTTCGCCCGAGACGTCGATGTGCCAATTGTCGTTGTTGCGGCGGACAAAGCTGCCGCGGCCCGCCAGGAGCGTCACTTTGTTCTTCTTGAACAGGCCGCGAATGCCCTGGGTGAGCTGGGCGACGATGTTGGCTTTGCGCCGCATCATCGTTGCAACGTCGAATTTCAGCTCCTCGAACGCGATGCCGTGCAACCTGAACGAGTGGCTGGCTTCGTCGTAGAGTTCGGACGATTGCAGCAGCGCCTTCGACGGAATGCACCCCACGTTCAGGCAGGTGCCGCCCAGACGCACTTCGCCGTTGGGATCGGCGTAGCTGCTCTCTTCCACGCACGCCGTGTTCAAGCCGAGTTGCGCACACCGGATGGCCGCCACGTACCCGCCCGGTCCGGCGCCGATCACCACCACATCAAACGTTTTCGCCATTTCACAATCCTTGTTCAGCCATGGCGCCTGGAAACGCAGGCGCAATCCTCATGCCGCGAAATCACAGATCCAACAGCAGCCGCGCCGGGTCTTCCAGCGCCTCCTTGATGGTCACTAGCCCCAGCACCGCCTCCCGTCCATCGATGATGCGGTGATCGTAGGAGAGCGCCAGGTAGTTCATGGGCCGGATCACGATCTGGCCGTTTTCCACCACCGGACGATCTTTGGTGGCGTGGATGCCCAGGATCGCCGACTGGGGCGGGTTGATGATGGGCGTAGACAGCATCGAGCCGAACACGCCGCCATTGGAAATGGAGAAGGTACCGCCAGTCAGTTCCTCCATCGTCAGCTTGCCGTCTTTGGCGCGCACCCCGTATTCGGCGATCTTCTTCTCGATCTCCGCCAGCGACATCTGGTCCGCATCGCGCACGATGGGCACCACCAGGCCCCGCGGGCTGCCCACCGCGATGCCGACATCGAAATAGCCGTGATACACGATGTCGTTGCCGTCCACCGATGCGTTGAGCACCGGATACTTGCGCAGCGCCTGCACCGCCGCCTTGACGAAGAAGGACATGAACCCGAGGCGGACTCCGTGTTCCTTCTCGAACCGGTCCAGATACTTCTTCCGCAGATCCATCACCGGAGCCATGTTGACCTCGTTGAAGGTGGTCAGGATGGCGGCGGTGGATTGGGACTGGACCAGGCGTTCCGCCACGCGGGCGCGCAGGCGCGACATCGGCACTCGCTGCTCGGAGCGCTCGCCAACGATGGCTTCGAGATCAACCGCCACGGCCGGCTGGACCAAGGCCGTTTTCGGCGCGTGAAGCTGCTGCGCGGGCTGGGGCGCTATCGGCGTCGTCGGCGCGAAGGCTTTGGCCGATCCGGCCTCAAGCACATCGGCTTTGGTGATACGGCCACCGCGACCACTGCCGGCGATCTGCGAAGGATCAAGACCCCGCTCCGCCATCAGCTTGCGCGCGGCGGGCATGGCCAGACCGCCGCCGCTGGTCTGCACCGTAGCAGCAGCGGCGGCGGGAGCGGATCTCGCCGCTGCCACGTCCGCCTGACCCGCGGAAGCACTCGCTTCGGTGTCGATCCGGGCGATCACTTCGCCCGACGTCACAGCTTCACCGTTGAGCTTGAGGATCTTCACCAGCACGCCGCCTTCCGGGGCCGGCGTTTCCAGGACCACCTTGTCGGTCTCGATATCGATGAGGTTCTCGTCGCGGCTGACGGACTCCCCCTCTCGCCGGTGCCACGACACCAGGGTGGCTTCGGCGACAGACTCGGACAGTTGCGGAACTTTCACTTCAATTAGCATTATTCGTCCCTCTGACTCGCGCGACAATCAATCATCGGATAAGCCGAAAGCGGATTCGATGATCGCCTTCTGCTGCGCAACGTGTTTGCTGTAGTAGCCGACCGCAGGCGACGCCGAAGCGGGCCGGCCGACGAAACGCAGCGTCTGCCCCTTCTTCAGGTGTTCCACCAGATGGTGGCGGGTGGAGTACCAAGCGCCCTGGTTCTGCGGCTCCTCCTGGCACCAGACCACCTCCTTGGCCGTCGAAAACTTGGCCATCTGGGCCGCAAAGACTTCCTCGGGGAACGGATAAAGCTGCTCCAGGCGAAGGATGGCGGTGTCGGCGATCTTGTGCTCGCGCCGCGCCGCGAGCAGCTCGAAATAGATCTTGCCCGAGCAGACGATGACCCGCGCCACCTTCTTGCCCAGTTCTTCCATCTCGCCGATGACGGTCTGGAACGTGCCTTCGGCCAGATCCTCCAGCGTGGA
>JBAWHH010000209.1:0-4357 GCA_049593715.1 Rhodocyclaceae bacterium | reverse complement strand
CGCCTTCGCCAAGCTGCAAGTCATCATGAAGAAGGCCCATGCCCTGCCCAACCAGAACCGGGTCAATATCGGCCTGGGGGCGGTGGCGCTGTTCCTTGGCCTGATCATGGTCATCTGGGGCAATCCGCCGGCTTTCCTGGTGGTGCTGTTCTTTGTCGTCGCACTGGCGCTGGGCGTCATCCTGACGATGCCCATCGGCGGCGCCGACATGCCCGTGGTGATCTCGCTGCTCAACGCCATGACCGGCCTGGCCGTGGGTTTCGAAGGCTTCGTGCTCAACAACCCAGCGTTGATCATCGCCGGCATCGTCGTGGGCGCGGCAGGTACCCTGCTGACCCAGTTGATGGCCAAGGCCATGAATCGGTCAATCTCCAACATCCTGTTCAACCCCATCACGGGCGAGGTGCAGGAAGGCGGCACGGCGATCGAGGGCACCATGAAGGAAGCCTCAGCCATGGACGTGGCCGCCATGATGCGTTACGCACAGAAGGTGTTCATCGTCCCCGGCTACGGCATGGCGGTGGCCCAGGCCCAGCACAAGGTATGGGAAATGGCCGAACTGCTGGAGCAATGCGGCGTGGAAGTGAAGTTCGCCATCCACCCCGTCGCCGGCCGCATGCCCGGCCACATGAACGTGCTGCTCGCCGAAGCGGGCGTGCCCTACGACAAGATCTTCGACCTGGAAGAGATCAACGCCGAGTTCAGCCAGTGCGACGTAGCGCTGGTGATCGGGGCCAACGACGTGGTCAACCCTGTCGCCCGCACCGACAAGAGCAGCCCGATCTACGGCATGCCGATCCTCAACGCCGACCACGCCCACAACGTGATCTGCAATAAGCGCGGCAAAGGCGCGGGCTATTCGGGCATCGAGAACGCCCTGTTCTACGGCGAAAACACCCGCATGCTCTACGGCAGCGCCCAGCAAGCCATCAACGAAGTGATCCAGAACATCAAGACGTTGATGGATTGACAACGGCGGTTCTCCCAGACCCAAGGTTTTCCTTCAAGCACACAGGGATGGTTTGGCCGATGCTTGATTGAGCGCCGAGGTTTGGGGATAGCAGTGCGGAAAATGGCTATGGAGGAATCCTTAGCCATTTTTTTGTTTTTTGCTTGGCCTCCGGCGGGATCAGCCAGGAATGCGCGCCAGAATCGACGCCCCTGGCCAAAACCTCACGGCAAACCGCATCGACGCAACTAAAACATCAATAAATATGACTTGAAAAACGATCATCGAAATCGCTAGAATTCCTTCGTCGCGCCCTTCTTCGTGACGCGCTTGGGTGTCTTAGCCAATCTGCCCACGCAACCCGCGCGGTCGGGCGCCAAGGGGAAACACGGACTCAACATCGAGGCCCCGCCATGAGCAACAACGCCATTGCCCGCCGTCTGGAATCGATCCAGGCAAAGGGAGCGATGCGCTCCGCCGACGTCGCGAATGTCCTCAACGTGCGGCCGGAGACCGTCTCCCGATGGAATAACGGCAAAGCGCTTCCCCATGCCAGCACCGAGCGCCAGTTGCTCGATCTGGAATTCATCGTGGACAAGCTCGCGGATCTCTACGAGCCCCACGATGCGCGACTGTGGCTATTTTCGCGCCAGCGCCTGCTTCAGGACCGAACGCCCGCCGAGTTGATGCAACAGGGGCGCGTTGACGAGGTTCTGGCAGCGGTGAATCAGCTTCTGGATGGCGTGCACCTGTAGCCGGGGCCCGGTCCGTGATTCATGATCTGGACCTTCTCGATCGCCTGGATGCATTGCCGAAGGAGTCGTTCGAGGGCGAAGTCTTCCGCGCAACGCGGCTCAGTCTCGACCCGTTGGCGGGTTCATACAACGGCGGCCGGTGGATGAGGCGCGATGCTGCCGCGATTCTCTACACGAGCCTGGAGCGGGAAGGTGCGCTGGCGGAGATCGCTTTCCATTGGTCACAACTCTTCCCCCTGCCCACCAAACCGGTGCTCGTCCACCGGCTGCGGGTCGTGGCACACCGGACGCTACGCCTGATTCGCGCCGATCTCGAGACACTCGGGGTCGGTGAATCCGCGTACGCCAACGTTAACCTGCCGCGGACCCAGGCCATCGGCGCCGCGGCGGAGTTCCTGGGCTGTGACGGATTGATCGCCCCGTCCGCTCGCTGGAAGTGCGACAACCTGATGCTTTTTGCCGACCGGATGGGGCTCGACGCAATGCTCGACGTACAGGAAACGGAGAGCGTCGACTGGATCACCTGGGCGCAAGCAAACGGTTTCCTCGAACGCACCTGACGCTGACCAAGCGGCCTCGGTCTTCAGGCGGACGCAAGGGGTGGCCGGCGCCGCCGGTCCGCAACTCGCCCGAAGCAGTCTTACTGGCCGGCAACAGGCGCCGTTGCAACACCGAATGGCAACCGCACCGTAAACCAGAACGTGCTCCCCATCCCCGGCTGGCTTTCTACGCCGATGGTGCCGCCCATCAGATGCACCAGGCGCTTGCTGAGGGCCAGCCCGAGGCCCGCGCCGCCGTATTTCCGGGTCATCGATCCGTCCGCCTGCTCGAAGGCATTGAACAGACGCTCGTGGGCGGAGGGAGCGATGCCGATGCCGGAATCGCGAATCTCGAAATGCAGCGCCGCACCGGCCGCGTCCCCGGTAATACATCGGACGCAGATGGTGAGCCCTCCCCGGTCGGTGAATTTGATCGCGTTGCCGGTCAGGTTGAGCACAACCTGACCCAGGCGCAGGGGATCGCCCACGAACCCCTGTTCGGCCAGATCCTCGGGCAGGTCGACGACCAGTTCGAGGCCCCTTGCCGCCGCCTTGGCACCCGCCGTGGCCTGCACGGCGTCGAGGACGTCTTTCAGCGTGAAATCCACCTGTCCCAGGCGAAGCTGTTCGGCCTCCATCTTGGACATATCCAGCACGTCGTTGATGAGGCCGAGGAGGTGGCCCGATGCCTGTTTGGCCGTGGTGAGCTGTTCGACCACTTTGGGGTCGGTGGCCCGGCGCAACGCCAGTTCCGTCATGCCGATGATGGCGTTCATGGGGGTGCGAAGCTCGTGGCTCATGTTGGCGAGAAACGCCGTCTTGGCGCGGTTGGCCGCTTCGGCTTCTTCCGCGCGGACGCCCAGTTCCGCGTTCAGCCGGGTGCGCTCGTCCAGCAGGCGCTCCAATTCCGCGCCGATGCGCTTGCGCTCCTCGATGTCGGCGGCCAACCGGCGCGTGGCGCGATAGACCAGCACGGCGGCAAGGCAGGTCACCAGTATGGCCAGGCCCGCCAGGCCAGAGAGCATCACCACGTTGCGCCGCCAGCCACCCAGATAGTCGTCCGTCGCCAGCCCGACGATGACGTAGAACGGGTAGCGATCGAGTTTGCGGTAGGCGTTGCTGCGCTCGATACCGTCCAGAGCCGTGGTGGCGATGTAGTCGCTGCCCTCCGGTTGGGCCTGCACGATGTCACGCAACTGCTTCGACACTTCCTTGCTGCCGACAGCGTTTTTCGTATCGGGATAGCGATGCACCAGCGCCAGGTCGCCGGTACGGATCGTGGCGGCACCCCGCGGGCCGAGTTCCACCGCGGAGAAAACTTTCTCGAAATGCCTGGTGGGCAAATTGGCGTAAACGACCCCGGCAAAGGAACCATCGGACGCGTTGAGGCGGCGCGCGAAAACGATCACCCATTCCTGGTTGATGCGGGCCAAAATGGGCCCGGAGATCAGCAGCTTGTCACCCGGGTCGCTGCGGGCACGAATGAAGTAGTCCCGGTCGGCGAGGCTGACCCGCGGGGCTGTGGGGATGCCGCTGCCGAAGCGGACTACACCGTCTTTGTCGAGCACACGCAGGCTGAGCACTTCCGGCAGCAGGGATTGCTGCTGCGCCAGGCGGGTGTTGAAATCGGCCGGGGCCAGCGGCCCGCGCGCCGTCTGCTCCCGATAATCGAAGACAACGGACCGCAGCACGACATCGATTTTGTCGAAAACGTCGCTGATGTGCCGGTCGAGCAGGCCGGAAACGTTTCTGGTGGCGATGGTGGCCCGCTCCCGGTAGCGCTCCTTCTCCTGCCAGAAAGCGAAACTGGCCAGACCGATCACCAGGGTGGCAATCACGCCGACGATCAGCACATAGGAAATCCAGCGGGGGCGGAGAGACGGCACGCGAGGGTTGCCTGCCGGCGCGGCTTGGGGGGGCGCGTTCATGGGAATGGCGCGGAAGAGCAAGGTCTAATTGTCTTTTTGGCTGGATGTTGGCAGAAAGCCTGTCCCTTGCGGCAAATCGCTACGACCCTTCAACCTAGAAACCTCAGTTGGACGTGGCCGAGGGTGCGGCTTGCAGGCTGGCTGGCAAGGCGCGAGGAGGACGCAGGATCGGCCCCTGCTACGACG
>JBAWHH010000208.1:0-9418 GCA_049593715.1 Rhodocyclaceae bacterium | reverse complement strand
GACATGACCCAGGCCGGCCGCGACGTCCTCGCCAAGTTCCCCGATAGCCCGGGTTCCCTGGGCATCGCCATTTCCGAGGCGGTGGAGGAAGCGGCCTCCCGCAGCGACACCAATTACGCCCTGGGTTCGGTGCTCAACCACGTTTGCCTGCACCAGACCATCATCGGCCTGGAAGCGAAACAGCAGTTCGCCAAGCTGGGCGAGTATCCTGACGCGGTGTTTGCCTGTCACGGCGGCGGCTCCAACTTCGCCGGTGTCGCCTTCCCCTACGTGGCGGACAAAGCCGCCGGCAAGAACGTGCGCCTGGTGGCGGTGGAACCGGCTTCCTGCCCGACGCTGACGCGCGGCCACTACGCCTACGACTTTGGCGATGCCTCCGGCTACACGCCGATGATGCTGCAATATACGCTGGGACATGATTTCGTCCCCCCCGGCATCCACGCTGGCGGGCTGCGTTACCACGGCGCCTCGCAGTTGGTTTCGCAGTTGCTCAAGGAAGGTGTGGTCGAAGCGGTGGCGGTGCACCAGCTCGCCTCCTTCGAGGCCGGAGTGATGTTCGCCCGCGCAGAGGGCATCATTCCTGCGCCGGAGTCGAACCACGCCATCAGAGCCTGTGTCGACGAGGCGTTGCGCTGCAAGCAGACGGGCGAACCCAAGGTATTGTTCTTCAACCTTTCCGGCCACGGCCACTTCGACATGGGCTCCTATGACCGCTACTTCAGCGGCAAACTGGAGGACTACGCTTACCCCGAAGAGGCAATCGACGCTGCTCTGGATCACCTGCCCAAGGTCAACATCTAACCGGCTCAATTCGCGCAACTGCAGCGGGTCGACGACATGAACATCCTGCGCGCAATGGCGTTGGTGTTGCTGTTCGTCAACCTGCTGCTGTTTGCGGCGGCAAAAGGGTTTTTCGGCGGCTCGGGTTCGGGAGAGCCGGAGCGGATCGCGAATCAGATCACCCCGGAGCGCATCCGCATCGTCGAGGGCGGAAGGCCGGATCCGGCTGCAGCGAAGGCAACGGCCTCATCGAACGGCGAGAAGCCCGCGAAGGCAGACACGGCTGCCGCCGCCGCGGAGCGCCGCAAGGCCGACGCCACGCTCTGCCGACGCTTCGAACCGCTGTCCCGCGATCAGGCCGCCCGCCTGGTCGCCGCCGTACGCCGCCAAAATGGCCGCATCAAGGTGCACCGGGAACCGCTGGAGGCGCCCAGCTCTTTCTGGGTTTACATTCCGGCCACGCGAAATTCAGACGAGATGGACAAGCACGTCGGTGAACTCAAGAGCGCGGAGATCTCCGACTGGTACCTGCAGCCGGCCGGACCGGAGAAGGGCGGCATATCCCTGGGCATGTACAAGCAGGAAGCGGCGGCCAACGCGCTGCGGGATAAATTGCGCGCCAAGGGCATCACCGGTGTACGCGTGATCCCCCGGGAGAGCCCCGGCGCCAAGGTCGCGGTGGAGGTGACCGGCAAGAGCCGGGACCTGGAGCCCCTCATGGAAGTGATCGGCGCCGCTGTCCCCAACATCAGCGGCCGGGAATGCAGCGAGGACTGAGAGGCCGTGGCGTATCTCGTAGGGCTGACAGGGGGTATCGGTAGCGGCAAGAGCGCTGCCGCCCGGATCTTCAAGGAGTTGGGGGCAGACGTGATCGACACTGATGCCGTTTCCCACGAACTCACCGGTCGCGGCGGGGCTGCCATCCCCGCGAACCGCGATGAGTTCGGCCCGGACGTCATCACCGCCGAGGGCGCCCTCGACCGCACTGCCATGCGCCAGCGCGCTTTTGCCGATGAGCCTGTACGCCGACGGCTGGAAGCGATCCTTCATCCCATGATCCGCAGCGCAGTCGATGCGGGCATCGCCCGATCAACGGCGCCCTACCTTGTCTTGGTGGTCCCTTTGCTCGCCGAAACCGGTTTCGGCCGAAGGCGCCTGACGCGGGTGGCGGTGGTCGATTGCAGCGAGGAGACCCAGGTCGCCCGCACCATGGTCCGCAGCGCCCTGGCGCGCGATCAGGTGCGCGCGATCATGGCGGCCCAGGCCACGCGCACCCAGCGCCTCGCCATCGCCGACGACGTGATCGGCAACGAAGGCGACTTTGCGGCACTGCAGGCCGAGGTGCAGCGCCTTCACCGCCAATACGTCGCAGCGAGCCGCAAGGCTGGAACAGACTGACCCGCCGCCTTTTTCGATTGTCATTGCCAGTTGATTGCTTCAGAATCCCTACATAAGAGTGCCGGACCGGCAGCGTGATCACCTACGAATCCCCCCTCAACGAGCGCATCCGAACACTGTTGCGCCTGGAAGACCTGTTCGACAAGGCGGGGCATTTCCTGCGTGGCGAAGGCGCCCATGAACATCACGTCGTGCTGGTGACGCTATTCGAGATTCTCGACGTCGCCAGCCGGGCGGACCTCAAGTTCGATCTGGTCCAGGAATTGGAACGCCAACGCCAGGTGCTACTCTCCTTCCGCAACAACCCCGGCATTTCCGAACATGCCCTGTCTGGCGCGCTCTACGAAATCGAGCAGTCGAGCACGGCGCTGTTGGCCATGGCGGGCAAGATCGGCCACTACCTGCGGGAAAATGAATGGCTGATGAGCATCAAGAGCCGGGTGGGCATTCCCGGGGGGGCGTGCGAATTCGACCTGCCGTCTTACCACTACTGGCTCAATCGCAACCCCGCCGTGCGCCACGAGAACCTGGTTAGTTGGATAACGCCCATGCTGCCCATCCGCGACGGCCTGGCGATCGTCTTGCGCCTGCTGCGTTCCAGCAGCCGGGCGGAAAACCATATTGCCGTGCGCGGCTCGTTCTCCCAGATGATAGCGGGTCGGCCCGCCCAACTCGTCCGCCTGCGGATCACGAAAGGCGAACCCTTCATCCCGGAAATTAGCGCCAACAAATACGCGCTGAACATCCGCTTCACGTCACCGGACGGCGACCTGCGGCCGCGGCAAAGCGAAGCGGACGTGCACTTCGAACTGGCGTTCTGCAGTCTTTGACCGCTGGTGCCACCGCGCCTGCGCCTGCTGCGCCGTCTCAGACGGCGATGAAGGCGGCCACGAGCGGATCGGCTTTGAGGCGCTGCAAATCTTCCGCCGTTGGCAGTTGGGGACGGTCCCGCACGGTATTGACCATGCACAAGAAGCCGAACGGCGCATCACCGCCGGCGCGAAACTGGTGCCACGCAAACGCGGGAATGTGGACGAGGTCGTGGGCGCCCACATCATGGATCTGATCGGCTACCAGAACCCGTCCTGCACCCCGCTGAATCATCACCGCATGGGCATGTTCGTGGCGCTCCAGCGTGGAATAGCCGTGGGGCTGGATCTCGAAATATCGTAGCTCGCACCCCAGCGCCGGATTCTGGAACAGCACCTGCCGGGTAATGCCGGAAAACGGCGCGCTGCCTTCCGCTTTGTAGTTGAGTTGCTCGACGCCCTCCCAGCCCCAGTGGCCGTCCTGTCGCCTCACCGGCCGGTCAGTCATAGACGGGCACCTTCCGCAGCGACGGCTGAGGTGAAGGCGCGGGTTCGTTCGAGCAATCCCTCCCCGGCAATCAGCAGCGATCCTCCCACAAGCAGCATGGAATCCCTCCCGTAGAAGCGGACGAGCTCGGGCACGCGTTCCAGCGCAATTCCCCCCGCCGGCACCGGCAAACTCGATCGCAGGCCATGCAGCGGCGAGCAGGCCGCTTGCGCAATCTCGTGGCACAAAGTCGCTGCAAAGGCGAAACGCCCGCCGAAGCTTGGAAATATCACGGCATCGGCGCCCAGGAGCCGGAACCACTTTCCCAACAGCAATGGGGGCAGCACACGGGCCGCGCCAGCGTAAGCCGGGTGCGCGAGCACCGGCACATCAAGGAATTCCCTGACCAACTCATGGAAAACAGGCATACCCACCAGGGCCGGCGCGATGAGCACGGCCCCCACGCCTTCATCCTTCACAATTTGAATGAACGTCCGAAGGTTTGCAGGCGTTCCGACCAGGCTCGGGGCGTAAATGCATCGCCGCCCGGATTCCTGCGCAACGCGCGCCACCGCCCTCTGGCACCCCCGTACGCGCTCCAGGAAAGGAGAATATGCCTGATCCGCCAGGCCGTGGTCGTCCTTGATGACGTCGATACCGCCCAGCGCGAAGGTTTCTGCGAGTCTTGCCAGGCGCTCTGCCGGAAGCCCCTGGGGCTTGAGCGCGGCGCAGGTCAGCGGCCGATCATGCACTCCGAGCAGGTCGCGCAGTCCGGCGATGCCGAAACGGGGGCCGCCGAACGATGCGGCAAGATCAGGCGAAAAATCCGCGTCGATCAGTTGAACGTGCTGGTGCAGCGAACTGTTGCCGAACAGCATGTTGATGGTCTGGGCAACATCGCCGCCGGTGGTGATTTCGGCCAGGTGGACGGCGACGTCGTACAGGCCAGGCGCAATCTCGCGGATCCCATTGACGCGCCCGACGATCTCGTCTTCGACAAAGGCATCGCGCACCGCCTCCAGGGGTACCTCGACGCTCTGCTCCAGTGCGAGCGCCATCGCAGCACGTTCGATCTCGTCGGGGGTGGCTCTGACGCGGTAAGTCGCGAGGATTCTGGACATGGCCCAGATCGAGGGACTATGGCCTTCTGCTCACGCCGGGCAGCGGGGCGACAGTGCCCATCGCGCCGACAAGCGACAGGACAACAGCGCATTCACGACCAAACGCTCCAGATCCCCAACCCGCCGCTCCAAGCCATGCCGCTCATTCGGGGGCTGCAACATGCAGAATTTGAGTATCCATGTCATCACAGTCAATAGCCAATGAACCGTCCGCTTCGCCCCCCGCCCTGACGACAAAATTCTGGAAGTCGAACAGCCCGCGGTCGAGCATGTGGGACGGCACGATGTTGCTCATGGCGGAGAACATGTTCCTCAACCGCTGCGGGTGCGCCCTATCCCACTGCTGCAGGAGTTCCTTCATGGCCTGGCGCTGCAGGTTTGGCTGAGACCCGCAGAGATTGCAGGGAATGATGGGAAACCGGGCGCCGGCAGCATACTTCTTAATGTCCGTTTCCCTGCAATAGGCCAGGGGACGAATGACGGTGTTTGCGCCATCGTCTGACCGAAGTATCGGCGGCATGGTCTTGATCGTGCCACCAAAAAACATGTTGAGAAGCAGCGTTTCGAGCAGATCGTCGCGGTGGTGCCCGAGGGCGATCTTGGTCGCACCAAGCTCTTTGGCCACGCGATACAAAATGCCTCGCCGCAAGCGGGAACACAAGGAGCAGGTCGTCTTCCCGGGCGCCACCTTCGCTTTGACCACGCTGTAGGTATCCTGGACGACGACCCGGTATGGCACGCCGATCGACTCAAGATAGCTCGGCAAGACTTCAGGGGGGAAACCCGGCTGCATCTGATTGACGTTGACGGCGACGATCGAGAAGGATATCGGCGCAACCTTCTGCAGATAGCGCAAGGTATCCAGCATGGTGTAGCTATCGGCGCCGCCGGATAGGCACGCCATGACCAGATCGCCGTCCTGAATCATCGAGAAATCATGGATCGCCCGCCCCGCCAGCCGGCGGATGCGCTTCTGGGCGGAGGTCTGGCTACGGGTCAGGGCCGCGGGCTCGGCGGGCTGCGCGGGATTTGCCCCGCCTTCAGTTGTCTGTGCGAGGTCGGGCAAGGGCTGCTGGAGAGATGTCATTCAATCGGAAGCCGAATTACGCCCGCTGGCTTTGCTGCACGCTGGGAACGCCCTCCAGCATCTTTAAAGTGCGGTCGAGTTGAGGAACACCGGTGATTTCGACCGTGAAGCGCATGCGGGCATTGCCGTTGCGGGACAGTGTGTTGACGGCCGTGACGTTGATCTTCTCCCGCGACAACACTTCGGTGATGTCCCGCAACAGCCCTTGCCGATCCACCGCGTCCACGAGGATGTCCACCGGGTAGACCGCGCGCCGGTCTCCCGGCTCGGCTTTTGGCTGTCCCCCCCATTCGGCACTGATCACCCGTTCCGGGTTGCGCCGCATCATGTTGCGGAAGTTGAGGCAGTCGGCCCGATGCACGGAAACACCTTTGCCGCGGGTGACGAAGCCGCGGATGGCGTCTGGCGGCGCCGGTTTGCAGCAGCGCCCGAGTTGGGTCAACAGCTTGTCCATGCCCACCACCAGCACGCCGCCGCCCTCGCCGGCACGGCTCTTGTGAGTGATGGTTTCCGGGAGGATCTCCGGCTCCGGCTCCGGTCCATGGAGCGCAATCTGCAGGGCACGCTGTCCCAGCTCCCCGCGGCCCGCGGCCAGGAACAGGGCTTCCGCGTTGGCGAAGCCCAACTTGACTGCCAGAGCATCGATATTGGCCTGGGTCTGCCCTTCGCGCTGCAGTTCCCGCGTCACCACCGCCCGTCCCTGGGCCAGCGTTTCGTGTTCCTCCAGCGCGGCGAACCAGCGCTTGACCTTGCTGCGGGCGTGGGCAGTGGCGATGTAGCCCTGCTGGGGATTGAGCCAGTCCCGGGACGGCCCCCCCTGCTTGCCGGTCATGATCTCCACACGCTGCCCGCTGTGCAGCGGCGTATTCAGGGTGACCAACTGGCCATCTACCTTGGCGCCCCGGCAGCGGTGGCCGAGATCGGTATGCACCCGATAAGCGAAATCCACCGGCGTGGCGCCGCGGGGGAGATCGATAACGCGGCCCTGGGGCGTCAGGACATAGATCGTATCGTCCAGGGCGGCGCGCTTGAAGTGGCCGATCCAGTCCGCCGCATCGGTGACCTCGTCGCGCCACGACAGCAGTTGCCGCAACAAGGCGATCTTGTCGTCGTAGGCGGAATCGGCGGGGCCGCTGCCTTCTTTGTAGCGCCAGTGGGCGGCGATGCCCATTTCCGCGTGCTGATGCATTTCCCAGGTACGGATCTGCACTTCCAGCGAGCGGCCGTCGGCGGCGATCACCGCGGTATGGAGTGAACGGTAGTCGTTGCCTTTGGGATGGGCGATGTAGTCGTCGAACTCCTTCGGGATGGGCTGCCAGATCTGATGCACCACGCCCAGCACGGTGTAGCAGTCTTTCACCTGCTGCACCACCACCCGCAGCGCACGCACGTCGTACACCTCGGAGAATTCGAGCTGTTTCGCCCGCATCTTGCTCCAGATGCTGTAGATGTGCTTCGGCCGGCCATAGACCTCGGCCTTGACGCCCAGCGCTTCCAGATCGCCCTTGAGGCGGGCCACCGCCTGATTGATGAAATGCTCGCGTTCGACGCGGCGCTCGTCCAACTGGCGGGCGATGCGCTTGTAAGTCTCCGGTTCGAGGAAGCGGAACGCCAGATCCTCCAGTTCCCACTTGAGTTGCCAGACGCCCAAGCGATTGGCCAGGGGCGCATAGATGTCCAGGCTTTCCCGGGCGACGGTGTTGCGTTCGTCGCAGGCATTGGTGGTGTAGTAGCGCAGCGTCTGGGCGCGGGAGGCAAGCCGCAGCAGCACGACGCGGATGTCCTCGACCATGGCGAGCAGCATCTTGCGCAGCGTTTCAGTCTGGCCCCGGATCTCGGCCGCGGTGGCATCGTCGTGGGGTTCCGTGCTCAGCCGCAGGCCGCTGAGCCGGTGCAGCCCGCGCACCAGCAGCGCAACGTGGGGGCCGAATTCGCGCTCGATCCGCTCCAGCGCATCTTCCAGGTAGTCACAAATGGCGAACAGCAACGCCGCCAGCCGTGTTTCCACGTCCAGCTTGAGGGAAGCAGCGATCAGTGCCATGCCCTGCACATGCTGCCAGACAGGTTCGCCCGTACCCAATTGTCGGCCGCGATAAAGCGGCTCGACCAGATCGTAGGCACCCACGAGGAGCGCCCGGGCCGATTTGGGGAGTCCCTCCGCGATGAGGTCGAAAGTGTCTTGCCCAGGAACGGGCTTACCGATGGAGTGAGTGACGGAGACCATAGCCAATTATCCCATGGAGCAAAACGCTGCATGAAGGCGGGCGGCAGCCTAAGCCATAATTCGGCTTCCGTCCGCTATCGTCCACCGTGAAACACCGCACCAAACCGCTCACATCCTTGCGCCCGGCGGCAACCAGGTGCATCGAAGCTGGCCAGCGCGTTTCGACGCGCGCCGCGCCCGGCCATGCCCCGAACCGGCCCGGGAGCCTCCGGCGGTGGGTCACTGCGCCGGGCCACTTAGTTCCCCCGATCGGGCTTCCAAGGCGCGGTCGCCACCACCGACCGGCGGCCTGAAGCATGTTTTCAGCGCTTCTTTCCTGGTGGCACCGGCGCCAAGCCCGCACCTATCGGGTCACGCCGGAAGCTTGGGCGGCAGTGGAGAACCGGCTGCCTTTCCTCGCCTACCTGCCGGCCAGCGACCGGTCGCGCCTGCGGGCATTGGCCCTGGAATTCCTCGCCGCCAAAGAAATGGCGGCAGCCAACGGCCTTCAGCTCACCGACGAAATTCGGCTATCCATCGCCCTGCAGGCCTGCCTGCCGATCCTCAACCTGGGCTTGGACTGGTACGGCGGTTGGGTGGGCATCATCGTCTATCCGGGGGATTTCCTCGTCCCGCGCAAGACAATGGACGCCGCCGGCGTGGTGCACGAGTACGAGGACGTGCTGCTGGGGGAAGCCTGGGTGGGCGGGCCGGTGATCGTCTCATGGGAGGAGGAAATGCGTTCGCCCGCGGTTCGGATGAACGTGGTGATCCACGAATTCGCCCACAAGCTGGACATGCTGGATGGCGGGGTGGACGGGGTCCCGCGCCTGCGCCCCGGCATGAGCCGGCGGGCGTGGATCGCCGCCTTCGAGCCGACTTATCGGGACTTCCGCGCCCACGTCCGCCGCGGCGAGGCGACCTGGCTGGACCCCTACGCCGCGGAAAGCCCGGCAGAGTTTTTCGCCGTCACGACCGAGGCCTTCTTCGAAACCCCTAGCCTGCTCAAGGAAGACTGCCCGGAAGTCTATGGGCAGCTTTCCGGCCTCTTCGCCCTTGATCCGGCGGCCGGCGAGTCCGCGCTGCTCGATCCGGCCGAAGCGCCGCGGGCGGGCTGAACGCCGGGATGTGCAAAGCTGCGGTCGCTGGAAATCCAAGCGGGCGTAGCGAGGATCAAGGTTCCGATGACGGGTTCCAAAGCGGAGGCGACACCTGCAACCCGCTTATCGGAATCCTTCGCCGGCAGACTCCCGCCGCTATGGTCCTGTCGGGACCACTATTCCGACGGTCGGCTTCACTCTAGAGCCTGCAGGTCTCCGACAGGCGGCGGAAATCGCTGGCCGAGTGCGCCAACCTGTCCGGCACGTCCCAAATTCGAGATCCCAGGAAATCGGGTCGGCACTCGGCTCCGAAACATTGAGCCGCAAATATCGGCGAACTTCTTCATATCAATGCCGTAATCAGTTTCAAGCGCAGACCCGTGACCTTCGGTGAGCTGGCCGACGTCATGGCGCGCCTGCGAATCTATAGGGT
>JBAWHH010000207.1:0-6323 GCA_049593715.1 Rhodocyclaceae bacterium | reverse complement strand
CAGTGTAGACGCGGTTGGCTTCGATGCCCTTGCCGACCACGTAGGCCTTCACGGCTTCGGCACGGCGCTGGGAGAGCTTCTGGTTGTAGGTATCGCTGCCGAGGCGGTCAGTGTGGCCGACGGCGATGATCACTTCCAGCTTGATGGCCCCCGCCTTGGCGACGACTTCGTCCAGCTTGGCTTTGCCTTCTGGGCGCAGCGTCGCCTTGTCAAAATCAAACAGCGCGTCGGCAGCAACCGTCACCTTCTCCGCGGCAGGCTTGCCAGCCGGAGTGGTTGCCTCGGCAACCTTCGGCTCACACACCTCCTTCGGCAGCAGGTCGCGATCGCACGCGCATCCAGCTTCGGGAACTGCCGCAGCTGCGGCGGGCGTCCAGGATCCCGTTCTCCAGCACAGACCGGTACCGCTGCGGGCCAGCACGCCGCGGGCATCAATGCCATACGGAGTGATTGCCTGCTTGGCGGGGTCGATCACGATGTCTTTGACCGGCTCGTACTCTTTGATTTGGGCAATTGCACCTGCTTGGGCGAACGCTACGCTCGTGCTCAGCCCGAGCACCGCGACTGTCGCCACCGACAGCACTGTTCTTGAAAGTTGTCTAGTCATAATCCCCTCTAACTTGGAACAAGATCTTTTGGCAGACAGGTCGCTGAACCGACACCGCACCACGAGGAGAAATCAGAATTTATCCCTTGGTGCTGCACCGTCACCGGCCGACATTTTCGTCATATCCAGTGAGCGACTTTATCTTATTTCGCCGGACATTGGTAGCGTTCGGCTACTCCTTGTTGCGTATTCGCAACATCGTTACGAACATGGTTCAGCGTGCGCCGTGGATGGAGTTTCGGTCGGTATGCCCAGTTTTCCTTGGGGATTTTGCCGGTCAAGTTGTCAGAACGCGACGAGATGGCAACAGACGGAAGCTCCCCCCCCTGTGTCAGCTTCCGGCGAACATTCGATAGTTTCGATGTGAATGACTTTTGCCATTTTCTTTTCCACACGGTGGTAGGGCGATGTCGGGCGTCTTGAAGGGGGTGTCCTTCGCGGCACGCACTATGGTGTTTCGGCGATGCTCGTGGGTGCGTTGCGGCCGAGGTGGCATTTGGGGATCGCCAAAGGGAGGCACGCTAACGCCTTCGTACCGAACAAATCCGGCATGGTAAAATCCTCGTTTTTTTCAGCGGCGGGGCCTTTGTCGCCGCGTCCGCCGGGCCCCCCTCCCCATGACCCAATTCGCCAGAGAGATGTTGCCCGTCAGCCTCGAAGAGGAGATGCGGCATTCCTATCTCGATTACGCCATGAGTGTGATCGTGGGGCGGGCACTGCCGGATGTCCGCGACGGGCTAAAGCCTGTCCATCGGCGCGTGTTGTTCGCGATGCACGAACTCTCCAACGACTGGAACCGGCCTTACAAAAAATCTGCCCGTATCGTTGGCGACGTCATCGGTAAGTACCATCCCCACGGCGATACGGCGGTGTACGACACCATCGTGCGCATGGCCCAGGATTTCTCCCTGCGCTACATGCTGGTGGATGGCCAGGGGAACTTCGGATCTGTCGATGGCGACAATGCGGCTGCCATGCGTTACACCGAAATCCGCATGGCCCGCATCGGCCACGAGTTGCTGGCGGACATCGACAAGGAGACAGTGGATTTCGGACCCAACTATGACGGGTCTGAGAGAGAGCCGCTGATTCTCCCTGCGCGGATTCCCAACCTGCTGATCAACGGCAGTTCGGGCATCGCGGTCGGCATGGCTACCAACATTCCGCCCCACAATCTTGGGGAAGTGGTAGATGCCTGTCTGTTGCTGCTGAAGAGTCCGGAAACTTGCATTGAAGACCTGATTGCGGTCGTTCCTGCCCCAGACTTTCCCACCGCCGGAATCATCTATGGCGTGGCGGGGGTGCGCGAGGGGTACCTGACGGGCCGCGGCCGCGTGGTAATGCGTGCGCGCACTCACTTTGAGGATCTCGAAAAGGGTGGCCGCACGGCGATCATCGTCGATGAACTGCCTTACCAGGTTAACAAGCGCGCCCTGCTGGAGCGCATCGCCGAACTGGTAACGGAAAAGCGGCTGGAGGGCATCGCCCATATCCAGGATGAGTCGGACAAGTCCGGCATGCGGGTGGTGATCGAACTCAAACGTGGCGAAGTGCCGGATGTCGTGCTCAACAACCTGTACAAGCTGACCCAGCTCCAGGATACGTTTGGCATGAACATGGTGGCGCTGGTTGAGGGCAAGCCGCGTCTGCTGAACCTGAGGCAGATGCTGGAGGCCTTCCTGACCCACCGCCGGGAAGTGGTGACGCGGCGAACGGTTTTCGAACTGCGCAAGGCGCGGGAGCGGGGGCATATCCTGGAGGGCCTCGCCGTTGCCCTGTCCAACGTGGATGAAATCATTGCCTTGATCAAGGCCGCCCCCACGCCGGCCGAGGCCAAGCAGCAGATCATGGCGCGGGTCTGGCGCTCGACCATGGTAGCGGAGATGCTGGCCCGCACGACGGTGGACGGAACGCGCCCGGAGGGTTTGGGGCCAGAATTTGGGTTGGGCGAGCAAGGCTATCGTCTGTCCGACGTCCAGGCGCAGCGCATCCTCGAGATGCAATTGCAGCGCTTGACCAACCTCGAACAAGACAAGATTCTGGCCGAGTATCGCGAAGTGATGGACCAGATTCTGGACTTGCTCGACATCCTGGCGCGGCCCGAACGCATCACCCAGATCATTAGCGACGAGTTGGGCGCCATCCGCAACCAGTTCGGTGACAAGCGCCGCTCGGAAGTGGTGACCCACGCCCAGGATCTGGGGATCGAGGATTTCATCACACCCATGGACATGGTGGTCACCATGTCCCATGGCGGTTACATCAAGGCCCAGCCGTTGGCAGACTACACAGCCCAGAACCGGGGTGGGCGCGGCAAGCAGGCTGCGGCGGTGAAAGACGACGACTTCGTCGATCACCTTTTTGTCGCCAACACCCACGACCATATTCTGTGCTTCTCCAATCGCGGCCGCGTCTACTGGCTCAAGGTGTACGAGGTTCCCCAGGGTTCGCGCACTTCCCGCGGGCGCCCGATCGTGAATCTGTTCCCACTCGAAGAGGGAGAAAAGATCACGGCGGTACTGCCCGTCAAGGAATTCGACGAAACCCATTTTGTTTTCATGGCCACTGCCTTCGGTACGGTCAAAAAGACGCCGCTTTCGCATTTCTCCAATCCGCGTCGCGCCGGGATCATTGCCGTCGACCTCGACGAGGGAGACTACCTGATTGGCGTTGCGATCACGGACGGCTTGCACAACATCATGCTGTTCTCCAGCGGGGGCAAGGCGGTGCGCTTCCACGAGGAGGATGTGCGTCCCATGGGGCGCGGCGCGCGCGGGGTGCGTGGCATGATGCTTGACAAGGACCAGACGGTGATTTCCATGCTCGCCGCAGCGGGAGAGGATGTTTCCGTCCTGACTGCCACCGAGAACGGCTTTGGCAAACGCACCGCGATCGGCGAATACACCCTCCACGGCCGCGGCACGAAGGGCATGATTGCCATCCATACCAGTGAGCGAAATGGCTGTCTCGTTGGTGCGGTACTGGTGAACGACACGGACGAAATTATGCTCATCTCCACCGGCGGTGTGCTCATCCGCACTGAGGTAAGCCAGATCCGCGAGATGGGCCGTTCCACCCAGGGCGTGACCCTGATTTCCCTCGATGACGGCACCAAGCTGGCGGGCATCGAAAAAGTGGCGGAAAGCGACAACGAATCAAGCATCGACGAATGACTTTTCAATCGGAGTAACCATGGCTCGCGTATTCAACTTCAGTGCAGGACCGGCGGCTCTGCCGGAAGCGGTGTTGGCCCAGGCAGCGGAAGAAATGCTGGATTGGCACGGTTCGGGGCAGTCTGTTATGGAAATGAGCCACCGCGGCAAGGAGTTCATGAGCATCGCGGCCCAGGCCGAGGCGGACCTGCGCGAACTGATGGCCATTCCGGCCAACTACAAAGTGCTGTTCCTGCAGGGCGGTGCCTCACTGCAATTCGCCATGATTCCGCTCAACTTGCTGCGTGGAAAAGCCAGCGCGGACTACATCCATACCGGCGAATGGGCGAAGAAGGCGATCAAGGAGGCGAAGCTTTTCTGCACGCCCAATGTCGCTGCCTCCAGCGAGGACAAGAACTTCAGCTACGTTCCGGATTTCGCCACGTGGAAACTGTCGAAAGACGCCGCCTACGTTCATATCACGTCCAACGAAACCATTGGCGGCCTCGAGTACCATCAGGTTCCAGATACAGGCGACGTGCCCCTGGTGGCGGACATGTCATCCCACATCCTGTCGCGTCCGGTGGATGTCTCCAAGTACGGGTTGATCTACGCTGGCGCGCAAAAGAACATCGGCCCGGCTGGCCTAGCGATCGTCATCGTGCGTGAAGACCTGATTGGTGGCGTGGCGCCCAAGACGCCGGTCATGCTGGACTACAAGACTCATGCCGACAACGACTCCATGTACAACACGCCGCCGACCTACGGCATCTACATCGCGGGCTTGGTGTTCCAGTGGTTGAAGAAGCAGGGCGGGCTGGCGGCGATGGAACGACACAACGTGGAGAAGGCCAATCTGCTTTACAACTGCCTCGACCAGAGCCAGTTCTTCGCCAACCCCGTGCGCCCGCAAGACCGCTCGCGCATGAACATTCCCTTCACCCTGAAGAACGCGGAGTTGGACGAAGCCTTCCTGAAAGGGGCCAAGGCTCTTGGGATGGTGCAACTGAAGGGGCATCGTTCCGTGGGCGGCATGCGGGCGTCGATCTACAACGCCATGCCCATCGAAGGCGTCAAGCAACTCGTCGAATACATGAAGGATTTCGAGAAGAGCCATGGCTAATTCTTTTCGCGTACAGATACTGAATCAAATCTCCCAGACCGGGCTGAAGCGCCTGCCGTCCGATACTTATTCGGTGGGCAAGGATCTCGCCGAGCCCGACGCCATCCTGGTGCGTTCGGCCGACATGCACAGCCTGGAGATTCCTGCCAGCGTAAGGGCGATTGGCCGTGCCGGCGCCGGCACCAACAACATTCCGGTCAAAGCCATGAGCGCCCGCGGGGTTCCCGTCTTCAATGCGCCGGGCGCCAACGCCAACGCAGTGAAGGAACTGGTCATCGCCGGCATGCTGATGGCGGCGCGGAACCTGACCGGCGCCCTGAGTTTCGTCCAAGGGCTGGATCCCGCAGATGCGGCCATGGAGAAGAAGGTCGAGGATGGCAAGAAGAAATTTGCCGGTTTCGAACTCGCTGGCCACACCCTGGGCGTCATCGGCCTCGGCAAGATCGGCTGCCTGGTGGCCGATGCGGCCATCAAGTTGGGAATGAACGTACTGGGCTACGACCCGGAAATCACGGTAGACGCCGCCTGGAGCCTGCCGTCCCAGGTGAAGAAGGCCAACAGCGTCGGCGAGATTCTCAAGAACGCCAATTTCATCAGCCTGCATGTGCCGCTGGTGGAGGCGACCCGCGGGTTGGTCAACGCGACCAACCTGGATAGCGTCAAGCACGGCGCCATTCTCCTCAATTTCTCCCGCGAGGGCGTGGTGGATGAGCATGCGGTTCTGGCTGCGCTTGAAGCCCAGCGGCTGCGCTACTACGTCTGCGATTTTCCCAACGCCGCGGTCAATACCAACCCGCATGTGGTCGCCCTGCCTCACCTCGGAGCCTCCACGCGCGAAGCGGAAGACAACTGCGCCGTGATGGTGGCGGATCAAATCCGCGACTACCTGGAACACGGCAACGTCCAGAACGCGGTGAATTTCCCTGCCGTGGTCATGCCGCGGGAGTCGAACTATCGCATCGCCATCGCCAACGCCAATGTGCCAAACATGGTGGGCCAGATCTCGACCACCATGGCCAAAGCCGGCCTGAACATCCACAACATGATGAACAAGTCAAAAGGCGACGTGGCCTACACGCTGCTGGATGTGGAGTCCGACGTGCCGCAGGCGGTGATCGACTCCATCTCCAAGATCGAAGGCGTGCTCTCCGTGCGCTACATTCCGGTCTGAGGCGGGCCCGTCTTGAACTGTTCCTGGCGGCTGCGGGAAACCGGCGCGACGTATTCGGGGCCGGCGGTTTCCCCGTTGGCTGCTGCTCTGGAACCCTTGCATGGCGGGGGCTTTGCCCATGAGTGAAGAACTTCGCCGGCTGCGGGAAGAGATTGACGCCATCGACAACGAGGTCCTGGGTCGCCTGAGTCGTCGCGCCCAGCTTGCCCATCGCATTGGCGAAATCAAGCACGGCAACGTCTATCGGCCCGAACGTGAGGCCCAGGTTTT
>JBAWHH010000206.1:0-4742 GCA_049593715.1 Rhodocyclaceae bacterium | reverse complement strand
CCCTGCGGACGACGAGATCCTGTCCGCCCAAACGCTCAGCGGCGTCATGACCATGCGCCGGGTAAATGAGTGTTCTCCCGAACTTCGCCAGGAGATACACCGTGTTTGCATGGAAGCGCCCGGCTACTTCATGTGTGTCGAGGGCGCAATGCCCGACGCGGCGGCCGTGGAACGCTGGTTCTCGGAAGACGAACTGCCGCTCTTCTGCCTACCGGAGCAATCCCATTTCTTTGGTGCCTGGCTAGATGGAAAACTCGTCGGCTTCGTGCACATTTTGGCCGGTTACCGCGATCCCGAGCAGGCCACCATCAGCCTCCAATTAATTTCCGAACGCTACCAGCGCCAGGGCCTGGGGCGGGTTCTGTTCAGCCTGCTGGCGCAGCGTTTACTTTCCCTCGGCATGACTTCCGCCCGCGTCGCGGTGGTCGCCAGCAACAAGGGCGGCATCTCGTTCTGGCGCGCAATGGGCTTCGAGCAAGTGTGCGAAACCGCGGCGATGGACGGTTTCCTCGACAAGACGCTGGTCATGGACAAATCGCTGGTTTGACCGGCGAGCCCAACCAGAGCCTCCTCCATTACCCGCCACCGGCCCACCGCGGCGGCCGTTGAGCGTGCCAGTGATCGATTCGCACGCCGAAATTGCGGCGGCCACGGCGTCCCACCGCGCAGAGCGGTAAAAACCGCCTGCCGATGCAGAAAGGCTCTCGCCTCGCGCGAATCAAGGGCCTTGGGCCGACGCCGAAGCGTCGGCCTTCCCACCGATGAAACCGTTTACTTTCCGGCTGGCGGGGCGGCAGGAGCCACTTTTTCTTTCTCCGCAGGCGCAGCAGCAGGCGCGGTAGCGGGCGTGCCCGTCGCGGCCGGAGCGGCGCCCGCCCCTTGAGGCGCCGCCTTCGCCGGTTCGCTGGCGGCGGCAAACTCGCCGAGATATTCGATCTTTCCTGCGGCCCGCAGTTTCTTGATTTCTCCGTCCACCAGCTTGGCTCTGGCTTCGTTGGTGAGGAACTGCTGGATGCCCGGGGTCGCCTGTTTCAGATCCACAGGCTGCGTCTGGGAGCTCACGACCTGCACCACCAGCGTATTTTCCCCACTGGGGATCACCGTCATTTCCCCATCCTTGAGCCGCTGGAACTGGGCCAGGACCTGGGGCGGAAGCTGTTCAGCCGACTTGGTGCCGGCGTCGGTGGCAAACTGAATCTTCTCCGCTTTCAACCATTCAAGTAGACCGTCGACGGTGGCGCCTTTGGCCATTTGCGCTTGAAGTTTTGGCTGGAAATCCGCGCCGGCCTGGATGGCCAGTTGGCGCAGGTTGAACACGCGCCGATCCTTGAACAATTCAGGATGCTGTTCGTAGTAGGCATTCACCTCCTGATCGGTAGGCTTGGCGGCCGTGCCGACCAGTTGCTCCAGATAGGCGCGGGCCAGGATGTCGCGGCGGGAGGCATCCAGCACCTGCGCCACGCGCGGTTCGCGGTCCAGTTTCTTCACTAGAGCCTGCTGCGCCAGCAGTTCCTGCTCCACCAGTTGGTCCAGAACTTCTTTCCGCGCTCCTTTCGCGTGCTCCGGCGGCAAACCGCCGGCCTGGGCCAGGGCGCTATCCACATGCTGCAGGGCGATGGGCTGATTGTTCACATTGACGGCGACCGGGCCGGTCAGGCCGGGTTCGCCAGATTTGCTGCAACCACCCAGCGCAACGGCAATCACGGCGGCACTGAGCAGGGCAGGGGCAAAAGGATGTCGTCTCATCATGGTCCTCGTCATGGTCGGGAGGGAATGTCCGGCGGAGAAACCGGCCGGACGCGAGAAATCGGCTCGGAAAGGGGCGGCATTCTAGCAGGCGCGGCGCGGCCTCCATTTCGCAGGCCGATCCGCCGACCGGGCCGGCAGCGTCTGGAACATGCGGCCGGACGCGGTGGCCGAAGTTATCATCGCTGACCACGTGAGTGGCCTGCCGGCCATGCCGGCCGCCGCGATCACCCCACTGAACCACAGGAGATCCCCATGGCTTCCTGGCTCGAACTGAACGACCCGGCTCTTTTCAGGCAGCAGTGTTACATCGGCGGCGCCTGGGCGGATGCCGACGACGGCCGCACCGTCGCGGTGGCGAACCCGGCCACCGGAGAAATCCTCGGCCACGTGCCGCGCATGGCGACGGACGAAACCCGGCGGGCCATCGAGGCGGCGAACCACGCCTTCCCCGCCTGGTGCGCCAAGTCGGGCAAGGAACGGGCCCAGGTGCTGCGCCGCTGGTTCGACCTGATGATGGCGCACCAGGAGGATCTGGCCCGCATCCTCACCGCGGAAGGCGGCAAGCCCTTGGCCGAAGGGCGGGGAGAAATTGCCTACGGCGCGTCTTTCATCGAATGGTTCGCCGAAGAGGCCAAGCGGGTGTACGGCGATGTTATTTCCCACCCCCAAGCGGACAAACGCATCCTGGTGATGAAGCAGCCGGTAGGGGTATGCGCGGCCATCACGCCCTGGAACTTCCCCAATGCCATGATCACCCGCAAAGCCGGCGCCGCGCTGGCCGCCGGCTGCACCGTGGTCTGCAAACCGGCCAGCCAGACGCCCTTCTCCGCCTTGGCCATCGCCGAACTGGCCCGGCGCGCCGGCCTGCCCGCGGGGGTCTTCAACGTCATCACCGGCGACACCCAGGCCATCGGCGACGAGCTGTGCGCCAATACCGTCGTGCGCAAGCTTTCCTTCACCGGCTCCACCGAAGTGGGCCGGCTGCTCATGGCGAAATGTGCGCCGACGCTGAAGAAGTTGTCGATGGAACTGGGCGGCAACGCGCCCTTCATCGTCTTCGACGACGCCGACCTGGACGCCGCGGTGGAAGGCTGCATCGCCTCCAAATTCCGCCACGCCGGGCAGACCTGCGTCTGTGCCAACCGCATCTACGTGCAGGAGAGCGTACTGGAAGACTTTTGCGGCCGGCTGACCAGACGCCTGGCGACACTTCGCGTCGGGCCCGGCATCGACGACGGCGTAAACCTCGGGCCACTGATCGACGGCCGGGCGATCGCCAAGGTGGAAGAACACATCGCCGACGCGATCGCCCGCGGCGCCAGAGTGCTGGCGGGTGGGAAACGCCACGCCCTGGGCGGCAACTTTTTCGAGCCGACGCTCATCACTGGCGTGACCCAGGAAATGCGCATCGCCGGTGAAGAGACCTTCGGCCCGGTGGCACCGCTATTCGCCTTCCGCGACGAAGACGAAGTCCTGCGGATGGCCAACGCCACCGAATACGGGCTGGCCGGGTACTTCTACAGCCGCGACCTGGCGCGGGTTTTCCGCGTCGCCGAAGCGCTCCAGGTCGGCATGGTGGGCGTCAACGTCGGCATCATCTCCACCGAAGTCGGTCCGTTTGGCGGCGTCAAACAATCCGGTTTCGGCCGCGAAGGCAGCAAATACGGGATCGACGATTACCTGGAGAAGAAGTACGTTTGTATCGGCGGGATGGGCTGAAGCGGCGCTCCCCCGGGCATTGGCGAAGTGAGCCGCACGGAGGGTCGTTTCATCGCATCGCACTATCCAGCAGGCGACCGGCCATCGGCACCGGTTGGTCGAGCATCAGGCTGAGTTGCTTGATGCGCGCCGAGCAGACTTGCCCCTGAAGTTCCGCCGGCGTGTCTCGGAAAGCCCTGCTCGTCAGGATCTCCGCCACCGGGGCGCCAAACTCCTCCTTGACCGAATCCATGATCGCGCGCCATTGCTGGGCGGCTTCGTTGAACTCAACGGGCGGCTCGTCCGCCGGTCTCTTGTTCCGGATGCCCAGATCGGCAGACTTGAGCAAATCGACGAAAGTCTGCTCGAAAACCTTGGTGTTGGCGCTGCTGAGGCCCTGGGACAAGGCCTTGACGCCCTCAGGCGTCTGGGCGACGGCCTGGAAACAGGCATCGGGGCTGCGTTGGCGCAACTCCGCCAGGGTATCGACCGAAATCTGCGCCCAGGCGGCGCGGGTTTTGGCGTCCGCCCATCCCATGCGCTTGTTGCCGATTTGCACTAGCCACGGACGAGCAACCTGGAACATGACGGGAATGCTGACGCCGTTCCTGCCGTCCGCCATCAGCGCCTTGTCCAGGTTAGCGTATTCGTCGGGCAAGAACTGCTTGAGCGCAGCGTAAATGGGGTGGGCGTCCAGTTCCGTTTGCAGCCTGAAGACGGGGTCGGTCTTGAGACGCACGGTATCGGTTTTTCCAAAGCCGAACATGACCACGGCGACGATCACGAACGGCACCATGAAACCCCAGAAAAGGCTGCTGTCCTCAGCCACTTCGCGGCGATGCAGGGCCCAGGTCAGCGCCCCGGCGACCAGGCCGCAGATCGGGAACAGCAGGACACCGAAAACCAGTTGGATCATAGTCGCGCCCCGAACAAGCCCACCTTCCAGCCCGCCTTGCGCAACGCTTTCGTGGTCTTCAGGCTGAGGTGCACCAGCGCCAGCAGGTTGATGAGCGGCAGAACCGCGGCCACCATGAAAGCGATTTTGCGGCCCTGGCTTCTGCCAAGGCCCGAGCAGATCTTCAGTACCCCGTTCACGGTGAAGGCCGTCACCACGATGCCGAGGATCAACAGCAGCAAATCGGGCATCGCCAGACTGCGCGCTGCTGCCTGGAAAACGAAGTTGAGGGCAATTGCATAGATCACCAGCGTCTGGCCGCGGGCGGCGAGCAGCAGGTCGTGGTCCTCGACCGCCACCTTCGCCGGCTCAACGGATTGCGGCGGCTGCCGGGCCGGTT
>JBAWHH010000205.1:0-1729 GCA_049593715.1 Rhodocyclaceae bacterium | reverse complement strand
CACGGTGGTGCTCCATCCCCTGGCGGACGACCGGCGCATCCTGCCCATCGACCGCACCGGCGAACAGCTCCAGGCGCCCGATTCCTTCATGCTGGTGATCTCCTACAACCCGGGCTACCAGAATTTCCTCAAGGGGCTCAAGCCGTCCACCCGCCAGCGCTTCGTCGCGTTGCGTTTCGATTTCCCCGATGCGGCGCGGGAAGCGGCGATCCTCGTCGGCGAGACCGGCATCGCCATGGTCCCGGCGCAACGGCTGGTCTCCGTCGCCCAGGCTTTCCGGGCGCTGAAGGACGTGGATCTGGAAGAAGTCGCCAGCACCCGCCTGCTGGTTTATGCGGCGACGCTGATCCGCGACGGCATGCGCCCCCTGGACGCCTGCCGCGTCGCGCTGGTGGAGCCCCTGAGCGACGATGCGGAAATCACCGCTGCCTTGATGGAAGTGGTCGATGCCACGTTCGGTGGCTGATCCGGCCCTGGGCCGGGAGCCGGCAGGACGCCGGCTGGCGATCACGGCGGAGTCCCTCTATCTGGTCAATCTGATGCTGGCGCCGGGGTTTGCCTTTGCCGTTCTCGCCTGGCTCTGGTTCAAGCATCGCCGGTCGGCGCCGCTGTTGGCGCGCGGCCATCTGGAGCAGACTTTCCGCGCCAGTCTGTGGGCGGGAGGCCTGCTGGTGGCCGCCAGCACCGCCGTCGTCCTGCTGGGCGGTGTCCGTTCGATGTGGGTTTGGGTGGTGGCGATTCTCTGGTTTGTCTGCGTCCATGCCACGCTGGTGCTGTTGGGCGTCCTCGGCCTCGTCGCCGCCATGGGCGGCAAGCCGTTCGTTTTTCCCCTGGTGGGCAAGTCCAATGGCTGAAAACAGCGCCAGAGCCGCCGTGGTCAAGTTTCGCTCCGCGGAAAACGCCGGCGGGCACGGTTGGTCGCCCCTGACGTTCCATCCGACAGGGGCGGCCGAATCCCCAGCGCCGCGGCCGGCCACCCAAAGCCGGCGACTCTTGTGGCAGATGGGGTTCTTCGTGTTGTTCGTCGTCGCCCCGCCTTTCGATCTGCTGCGTTTCGACCTTGTGCAGGGCCACGCCTATTTTCTCGGTATGCCGTGGCAAATCGGGCTGGACGACTTCCTCGCCGGGCGCATGGGCGCGGGCGAAGCCGCCTTCAATCTGGCGACCCGGGTGTTCCTGCCGATCTTCGGGGCCGCTGGCGCGTTCATCTACGCCGCCTGGCGCTGGGGCCGGCTCTACTGCGGCTGGCTGTGCCCCCATTTCTCCGTGGTGGAAACCCTCAATCGCCTGATGCGGCGGGCGAACGGGAAACAAAGCCTGTGGGACAAGCGGCCCGGTCCGCTGCGCGAGCCGGACGGCACCCCTTTGCGCACCGACGCCCGCTGGTGGCTGGCGGTCGTCCCCATTGCCGTGCTGTTCGCCTTCGTCTGGGCCGTGGCCTTGCTGACCTATCTCCTGCCGCCGTTCGAGATCTACGGCAACCTGTTGTCCCTCTCGCTGACGCGCAACCAGGGCCTGTTCATCGGCGTCGCCACCGCGGTGCTGAGTTTCGAGTTCCTCTTCGCCCGCCATCTGTTTTGCCGTTTTGGCTGCGCCGTCGGGTTGTTCCAGAGCCTGGCCTGGATGGGCAACCGTGGGGCGATGGTCGTAGGCTTCGAGCGGGAGCGCGCCGCCGATTGCAGCCAGTGCTATTCCGCCTGCGACCACGTCTGCCCGATGCGGCTCAAAC
>JBAWHH010000204.1:0-4731 GCA_049593715.1 Rhodocyclaceae bacterium | reverse complement strand
AGCAAGCTGCTCCACGCCCCCGGCGTGTTCTTCAGCCCGACCCGCAATCAGGCCGACAACGCGCGGGAACAACGCCACCTCGCGCCCTGGGCCGCGCGCATCGAAGCCGGGCGCTGAGCCCCTGACGACTCATGGCCACCCCTGACATCAAGGCACCACCGCTGCGGGAATACCCCACCGTCCCCGAACTGCGTCCGGGGGCGATGGAAGGCTCCAAACCGTACATCGCCAACGAGAAGCTCCAGGAAGCCCTGGGTTTCCCCGGCCAGCTGGTGGAGGACTGGCACGACCGCGCCATCTCCCGCATGGGCGAACTGCTGCGGGATTACCGCTCGCTGCGGGTGTATCTGGATTCCTGCGTGCATTGCGGCGCCTGCAGCGACAAGTGCCACTATTTCATCGGCACCGGCGACCCCAAGAACATGCCGGTGGCGCGGCAGGATCTGATGCGCTCGGTGTATCGGCGCTACTTCACCCTGCCCGGCAAGCTGTTTCCCAAGCTGGTGGGCGCCCGCGACCTGACACGGGAAGTGCTGGACGAATGGTGGTCGTACTACAACCAGTGTTCGGAATGCCGCCGCTGTTCGGTGTTCTGTCCCTACGGCATCGACACGGCAGAGATCACCATGGCCGGCCGGGAGATCCTCGACTCGGTAGGCATCGGCCAGAAGTACGCCAACGAGATCATCGGCAAGGTGCACCGCATCGGCAACAACCTCGGGCTGCCCGGCCCGGCGATCCGCAACACGCTGGACGGCCTGGAAGAGGACGTCAAGGACGAGACGGGCGTGGATGTGCGTTATCCGCTGGACGAGAAAGGCGCGGAAGTCCTGCTCGTTACGCCATCGGCCGATTTTTTCGCCGAACCCCACATCGACAGCCTGATCGGCTACGGCAAGGTATTGCACGCGGCGGGGATCAGTTGGACGTTTTCTTCCTACGCGTCGGAAGCGGCCAATTTCGGCATGTTCATCGGCAACTACGACCAGATGCGCAAGATCGCCCTGCGCATCCGTGAAGCCGCCCTGGACCTGGGCGTCAAGCGCATCGTCGTGGGGGAATGCGGCCATGCCTGGCGCGCCGCTTACAATTTTTGGAACACCCTGGCGGGCATCGGCGCCGGCGCGAAAGACCCCTACGCGCTGGAGCTGCAGAACCAGCTCGACCCGCGCTACCCCCAGCCCCAGCACATCTGCGAACTGACCTGGGATCTGATCCAGCGCGGCGCCCTGACGCTGGACAAGTCCGCCAACGACCACCGCATCGTCACCTTCCACGATTCCTGCAACGTGGCGCGGGCCTCCCGCATGGGCAAACAGGCGGGCCAGCAGTTCGACATTCCACGCAACATCATCCGCGCCGTCGCCAACAACTACGTGGACATGGACGAGGACACCATCCGGGAGAAGACCTTCTGCTGCGGCGGCGGCGGCGGCCTGCTGACGGACGATCTGATGGAAATCCGCGTCAAGGGCGCGCTGCCACGCATGGAAGCGCTGCAGCGGGTGGCGGATTCGCACCAGGTGAACTTCATGGCGACCATCTGCGCCATCTGCAAGGCGCAATTCACCAAGGTGCTGCCGTTCTACGGCTTCAAGATGGGCATGGTGGGCGGTGTGCACCAGTTGGTGAGCACCGCCATCCGCCTCGGCGACGGCCATTAGCGCGCTCCTGCGCGTCAATACAACAACGGTGGAGACAAAGACATGAGTGTCCAATCGGAGGAGAAGCTGACGTTCCGCCGCTATCGCGACGGAGACACCAAGTGGAAGCGCTACCAGGAAGTGATCTTCCAGGCCAGCTACTCCCACAAGTGTCCGACCTACACCCAGTCCACGCCGCCCTGCCAAGGCAGTTGCCCGGCCGGCGAGGACATCCGCAGCTATCTGGCCATCGCCCGTGGGACGGAGAAGCCGCCTTTGGGCGCCGACGGCAAACCGGCGATGCCCTGGCAGGAATACGCCTGGCGCCGCCTCACCAACGCCAATCCGTTCCCATCGGTGATGGGCCGGGTCTGCCCCGCGCCCTGTGAATCGGGCTGCAACCGCAACGAAGTGGAAGACCACGTCGGCATCAACGCGGTGGAGCATTTCCTCGGCGAATACGCCAACGCCAACGACCTGAAGTTCGAGCCGCCGCAGGAAAAGACCGGCAAGAAAGTGGCGGTCGTCGGCGGCGGACCGGCGGGCCTGTCCTGCGCCTACCAACTGGCGCGCAAGGGCCACGACGTGACGATCTTCGACGAGCACGAGCACCTCGGCGGCATGATGCGCTATGGCATTCCGGGTTTCCGCACGCCGCGGGACGTGCTGGACAAGGAGATCCAGCGCATCCTCGATCTCGGCATCCAGACGCGGATGAAGATCCGCATCGGCACCGACGTGACGCTGGAACAGATCCGCGCCGATTTCGATGCCGTGTTCCTCGGCATGGGTGCCCAGTCGGGCCGGGCGCTGCCGGTGCCGGATGGCGAGGCGCCCAACGTCGTGACGGCCACCGCCTTCCTCAAGGCGTTCAACGACGGCCGCATGCAGCACGTGGGCAAGCGGGTGGTGGTCATCGGCGGGGGCGACACATCCATCGACGTGGCGACGGTGGCGCGGCGCCTGGGCCACATCCAGAATCCGAAGCCCACCGACCTGCCTGAGCACGCCATCGCCGGGCAGGTCGCCCACGACGTGGCGGAGATTTCTGCCCGCCAGGGCGCCGAGGTGACGCTGACGTCGGTGTTCACGGTGGACAAGATGCAGGCGAACAAACACGAAATCGAGCAAGCCTTGGCCGAAGGCATCGCCATCCGCGGCGGCCTGGCGCCGGTGGGTCTGGTGAAGGACGCCAGCGGGCGCGCCACGGCCCTGCGGGTGGCCGAATGCGAAGCCAAGTTCGTCGGCGGCAAGCTGGACATCAAGATCAACCAGGAAAGTGTTGTCGACATCCCGGCCGACCTGATCGTCTCCGCCATCGGCCAGGCGGTGGATTTCACCGGCCTGGAAGAATTCGACAACGGCCGTGGCGCCGTCAGCACCGACAAGCACTACCAGATCGCGGGCAAGCCGGGGGTGTTCGCCGGCGGCGACATCATCCGGCCCCATCTGCTGACCACCGCCATCGGCCACGGCGCCATCGCGGCCGACGGCATCGACCACGTTCTGCGCGGCAAGGATCTGGAGAAGCGGCCGAAGATCGACGTCCATTACTGGGATCTGCAGCGCAAGATGCTGGAGAAGGGGCTGACGGTCACCGAAGCCCACGAGCCGATTCGTGGCACGGACAAAGCCAACGTCGCCATCCACAACTTCGAGAACCGCTCCGACCGCTACGTCATTCCCCACGACCAGCTTTTCCTCGGCCATTTTGGCTACGTGGCGCGGCTGCGGCGCAAGGTGGTGACGCTGTCGGCCGAAGCCGCCCTGGGCAACTTCCAGGAACGGCTGGAAGCGCTGGACGAGAAGCAGGCCATCGCCGAAGCAAAGCGCTGCATGAGTTGCGGCCTGTGTTTCGAGTGCGACAACTGCGTCGTCTATTGCCCGCAGACCGCGGTCTATCGGGTGAAGAAGACGGAGTCCACCACCGGCCGCTACGTCGCCACGGACTACGACAAGTGTATCGGCTGCCACATCTGTGCCGACGTCTGCCCCACCGGCTACATCCAGATGGGCCTGGGCGAATAGCCCGGTCGAGGCCAGGAAAGACCACCGTGTCGAGCCGCCGTTTGCTGTCTGCTCTTGCCGCCCTGGCCCTGGCCGCTTTCGCCGCCGGCACCTGGGCGGCGGATGCGGGCCCGGTGCCGAAGCCGAACATCGTGATAGAGAAAGACGGTCAATGCGTCGCCGCGCCGGAGGTCATGCGCCGCGAGCACATGAACATGCTCAAGCACCAGCGCGACCTGACGGTGCATGAAGGCATACGCAGCCCCCGGCACAGCCTCAAGGGCTGCATCGACTGCCACGCGAGCAAGGCCAATGGCGCGGTGGTGGGTACCCGCGAAAACTTCTGCCAGAGCTGCCATGCCTACGCCGCGGTGAAACTGGATTGTTTCGAGTGCCATTCCGCCATGCCCGCGGCGAGTACGGCGCTGCAGCCCAACGCCATGGAAGCGCTAGCCAACGGGAGGAAGCGATGAGCGAACGCGATCGTTCGCCGGCGCCCGAGCAGGGCCTCAAGCGGCGGGAATTCGTCGGTGTTTCCCTCGCCGCGCTGGGTGGTCTCGCCGCCCTCGCGCTGGTGCCCGGCGTGCGGCTGGTGGAAATCGGCAACGCCCGGCCCGCCGACCAGCCGGCTTCTTTGGCCAAACGCTGGGGCTTGCTGATCGACACCAACAAGTGCGAGCGCGGCTGCAGCGTCTGCGTCAATGCCTGCAATATCGAAAACGGCCTGGTACAGACCGGCCGGCCGCGCACCGATGCCCAGTGGATCCGCAAGGTCGAGACGCGGGACCGGCGCACCGGCGAAACCCACACCCTGCCGGTGATGTGCCAGCACTGCGCCGAACCGCCCTGCGTGGACGTCTGCCCCACCGGCGCGTCGTTCAAGCGCGCCGACGGCATCGTGATGGTGGACCGCCATACCTGCATCGGCTGCCGCTACTGCATGATGGCCTGCCCCTACCAGGCGCGCTCGTTCGTCCACGAGCCGGTCACCGACCAGAAGCCGGACGTGCCGCGCGGCAAGGGTTGCGTCGAGTCCTGCACGCTGTGCGTCCACCGCATCGACCGCGACCGGATCCCGGCC
>JBAWHH010000203.1:0-3933 GCA_049593715.1 Rhodocyclaceae bacterium | reverse complement strand
CGGCAATAAATTCCGCATTGCCCACCGGAACCTCAGTCAACGTGAATGTGGACTCTACTGGCCACGTGACCATCGCAACGGGCACTGCTGGTTCCAGCTCCAGTTTGACCGTCGCCGGAAGCGGTGCCACCGATCTGCTGGGCGCCGCTCCCACGACCACCGCCGGCGCCGACAACTTCAGCATCTCCAACCCCAGCAGTTTCACCAGTTCGACGGCGCAGTCGGTCTTCGACTCCAAGGGCAATGCCCATACCTTCACGATGTACTTCGCCAAGACCGCTGCTTCCGGCCAGTGGCAGTTGTACACCAGCCTCGACGGCAGCGCGCCGGGCGCGGCGACCAATATTGCCTTCGACGAATATGGGCAACTCGCCACGACGATGCCCCTGTCCCAGTCTTTCACCTTGAGCAACGGGGCGGCTTCGCCTCTTGCCTTCACCCTCGACTTCACCGGTACCACTGAATTCGGCAACACCTTCGGCGTGAACCAGATGCTTCAGGACGGCTACACGTCGGGGCGCCTTTCGGGCATCTCGATCTCTCCCGAAGGCGTGATGCAGGGCCGCTACAGCAATGGGAAGGCGAGCAATCTCGGCCAAATCGTGCTGGTTAACTTCAACAATAACAATGGGCTGGTTTCCCTCGGCGGCAACCAGTGGGCGGAAAGCTACGAGTCTGGCCAGCCGATTCTCGGCGTTCCCGGTTCGGGCAGCCTTGGGGTCCTGCAGTCTGCAGCCGTCGAAGACTCGAACGTCGATCTGACGTCCGAAATGGTCAACATGATCACCGAGCAGCGCAACTACCAGGCCAATGCCCAATCGATCAAAACACAGGACCAGTTGATGCAAACGCTGGTGAACCTGCGTTGAGGCACGGCACCCGCGCGGCTGAAATCCGGACCGAACGATGGACAAGCTGATCTACACCGCCATGACTGGCGCCAGCCAGACGATGGTGCGCCAGGCGGCCGTCTCGCACAACCTGGCGAACGTCACGTCCACCGGTTACCGGGCCGCGGAGCACAGGCTGCGTGCGGTGCCCATCCTCTCCAACGCCTTGCCGACGCGCGCCTTCGTCGCCGACGCGAGCGTGTCCAACGATTTCACGCCGGGGCCGATGCAGCAGACCGGGCGCGTGCTGGATGTGGCGGTGCAAGGGCCGGGCTGGATCGCCCTGGCCATGCCGGACGGCAGCGAAGCCTATACGCGCAACGGCAGTCTGGAAGTGAGCGCCAATGGCATCCTGCAGACGCGCAGCGGGATTCCCGTTCAGGGCGACGGCGGTCCGATCTCCATTCCCCCGGACAATGAGATCACCGTCGCCAAGGACGGCACCATCTCCGTGCTGCAGAAAAGTGGCGCGCGCAGCAACCCCAGTGCCGTCGGCCGCATCAAGCTGGTCAATCCGCCGGAGGCGGATCTGGTGCGGGGCAGCGACGGACTGTTCCGCCAGACCAACGGTCAGCCTGCCGCCGCCGATCCGGCGGTGGCCTTGGCTTCCGGTTACCTGGAAGGCAGCAACGTCAATGTGGTGGAGCAGATGGTCACCATGATTTCGCTGGCCAGGCAGTTCGAAATGCAGATGCGCATGCTCAGCAATGCGGAACAGAACGACCGCTCCGCTACCCAGGTGCTGGCGGGCCTCTGAGGCCCGGAGAAACCGCCATGGACACCACGCGCATTCCCAAGAATGGTCGCCGAGCTAGTGCGCCGCCCCCCACCCCAGGAGAAATAAGATGATCCGTTCCCTTTGGATCGCGAAGACCGGCCTCGACGCCCAGCAGACCCAACTCGACGTCATTACCAACAATCTGGCCAACGTTTCCACCACCGGCTTCAAGCGCGGACGGGCCATATTCGAAGACCTGCTGTATCAGACGCTGCGTCAGCCCGGCGCCCAGAGTTCCCAGCAGACACAGATTTCGGCGGGCCTGCAACTGGGCTTGGGTGCGCGACCCATTTCCACGGAACGCATCCATACCCAAGGCGCCCTGACCCAAACCGGTAACGCGCTCGACGTTGCAATTCAGGGCGACGGCTTTTTCCCGGTGCTGATGCCCGATGGCACGACGGCCTACACGCGCTCCGGTTCGTTCCAGAAAGATTCCACCGGCCAAATCGTGACCCCGAGCGGATATCCGCTGCAGCCGGCCATCACCATTCCGGCGAATGCGCTGACGGTCACCATCGGCCGCGACGGTACCGTCACCGCACTGCTTTCCGGCCAGGCGACGCCGACGCAGATCGGAACGATCCAGCTTGCGACCTTCGTCAACGCGGGTGGGCTGCAGAGCATGGGCGAGAACCTTTTTATGGAAACTGCTTCCAGCGGCACACCCACTCCCAACACCCCCGGCACCAACGGCGCCGGTCTGCTCAACCAGACCTACCTCGAAGGGTCCAACGTCAATGTGGTCGAAGAGCTGGTCAGCATGATCCAGACCCAGCGGGCGTACGAGATGAACTCGAAGTCCATCAGCACCTCGGATCAGATGCTGCAGAAATTGACCTCGCTGTGAGTTGGATTTCTGCCGTGACGACTTTGCTCCGGAGCCGGGCGTTCCACCTTCGACTTGTCCTCCTCGTCGGCGTTCTGGGGGGCTGCGTGTCAATGACGCCGCCGACGTCGGTGCATCAGCCGATGAGCGTGCGTCCCGCCTCCCGCACCGCACCTGCCGTTGCCAATGGCGCGATCTTCCAGGCGGGCTACGTGCGGCCGCTGTTCGAAGACAGACGTGCGCGCTACGTGGGGGACACGCTAACCGTGCAGTTGGCGGAGAAGACGCAGGCCTCGAAGAAGGCTTCCACGTCCGCCGATCGCGACCAGACTCTGGCGCTCAGCGTGCCCACGGTGATCGGCGTTCCCGGCAAGTCTTTCCAGGGGGTCGATGTCGAAGCGAGCAACAAGAACAAGTTCGCGGGCAAAGGCGATTCGGCCGCCAACAACGATTTCACCGGCACCATCACCGTCACCGTGATCGAAGTTCTACCCAACGGCAATCTCCTGGTTTCCGGCGAAAAGCAGCTCTCCATCAATCAGGGCGACGAGTTCATCCGCTTCTCGGGCGTGGTCAATCCCAACAACGTGACCGGCAGCAACACCGTTCAGTCAACCCAGGTGGCGGACGCCCGCATCGAATACAAGGCGGACGGCGTGATCGATTCGGCCCAGGTGATGGGCTGGCTGAGCAAATTCTTCCTGACATTCCTGCCGTTCTAAAGACGGAATCCACGACGATGAGACGAACCATGATTGCATTGCTGACGGGGCTGCTGATTTCCGCGCTCATGTTCAGTGGTGCCGCACGTGCCGAACGCATCAAGGATCTGGCGAGCATCGCCGGTGTCCGTCCCAACCAACTGGTCGGGTACGGCTTGGTGGTGGGGTTGGACGGGTCGGGCGATCAGACGACCCAGACGCCGTTCACGGTCCAGAGCATCGTAAGTATGCTTTCCAACATGGGCGTCAATTTGCCGCCCGGCTCGACGCTGCAACTCAAAAACGTGGCGGCCGTCATGGTGACCGCCACGATTCCGGCTTTCGCCCGGCCCGGGCAGCAAATCGATGTGACGGTCTCTTCCTTGGGCAACGCCAAAAGCCTGCGCGGCGGAACCCTGGTGATGACGCCATTGAAAGGCGCTGACGGCAACATCTACGCTATGGCCCAGGGCAACTTGGTCGTCGGCGGCGTGGGTGCCCAGGGCGGCGGATCGTCAGTCACGGTAAATCATCTCTCCGCCGGCCGTATAGCGGGTGGCGCCACGGTGGAGCGAGCGGTGCCCACGCCGGTCGGCAACGGCGATACGGTAGTCGTGGAGGTCAACACTTCCGATTTCGGCACCGTGGAACGTATCGTTACCGCCATCAACGACGCGACGTCGCCGGGCACGGCGCGGGCCATCGACGGCCGCCAGATCACAGTCCGGGCGCCAG
>JBAWHH010000202.1:0-2555 GCA_049593715.1 Rhodocyclaceae bacterium | reverse complement strand
GCGGGCGCGGGCGTGGCGTGGATCGGTTTTCTGGATGACCACGGCCACATCCCCGCCCGCTGGCGCCTGGCAGGGCATTTCCTTGCGGCGGCCTGGGTGCTGTTCTGGATCGGGGGGCTGCCGCCGCTGGCGGTTTTCGCTATTCCCATCGATCCGGGGTGGCTGGGGCAGGCGATTGCCGCGGTTTATTTGGTCTGGTTGCTGAATCTCTACAACTTCATGGACGGGATCGACGGCATTGCCGGCATCGAAGCGGTTTGCGTCGGCTTGGGTGGGGCCCTTCTGTGCGGTCTGGCGGGGCAGGCCGAACTGGCTTTTGCCGCGGCGCTGTTGGCCGCCGCCGCCGCAGGTTTTCTGCTTTGGAATTTTCCGCCGGCGAAAATCTTCATGGGGGATGCCGGCAGCGGCTTCCTCGGTATTGTCCTGGGGGCACTATCGGTCATGGCCGCCCATGCCGACGGCGCCTTGCTGTGGTCCTGGATGATCCTTCTCGGCGTGTTCATCGTGGACGCCACCATCACGCTGGTCCGCCGCATCCTGCGCGGAGAAACCTTCTATGAGGCGCATCGCTCCCATGCCTACCAGCATGCCGCCCGCGCACTGGGCGCGCACCGGCCCGTGTCGTTGGCGGTGGGGGCGATCAACCTGTTTTGGCTGTTGCCCATCGCGCTGCTGGTGGGCACCGGCAAGATCGATGGTGTCGCTGGTGCGGTGGTGGCCTACGTGCCTCTGGCCGGGCTTGCGCTCCGCTACCGCGCCGGTGCGCCGGACCGATGACCTGCTGGCTGCGGCGTCCGCCGGCCCTGCTTTATTCCACCACCAGACCGGTGACTTTCAGGTCGCCGACGACGAGGCTCACCCGCGACCCCGCCCTGACAGACTGTCGTGCGTTGGAGAACTGCAGCAGATACGATCGACGGCGCGGCGCTCGGTCTGGCGCAGCCGAGCGGCCGGTGCCGTAGGCAATCGGCGGGGCCGCCGTGGTGAGCGCCGGGCCGCCGGACTCGTCCATCAGGAAAGGCGGAGTCTCGCGGTCGAAAAGTTTTGCCCCTTTGCGCGGATCATCAAGGTAGAAGCGCAACTCCACCGTTGTACCGGTCGACGCCATACGCAGCGAGGTTAGCTTGATGCCGAGATCCCGTTCGGTCACCACGGCCCTTGCGGCGGGGAGGTCTTGGCGGATGGTCGCCGCCGGTTTTGCGGCCGTGTCCGCAGGGGCGGCGGATGCGGCCTGGGCCGGGTTTCCGCTCGGGACGGATGTGCCTGCCGTGGGGGTGACCGGCTGGCCGGCGGGAGGGGTGACCGCGCAGCCCGACACGAGGGCGGTCAGCGCCAACCCGAAAGCTCCCGCTCGCGCGGTACGAAAAGTTGGTTCAGTTCGGCGATGTCTCATATTCCCTGCGGTCCGTATCCTCATTTCACGTGGCCAGTCCAGTCGAGCGATGGACCATGCCCCGGGCTTGGTGCTCACCATGCGTAGGGGCGGCGGGCACTACTTCGCCATCGGCGGCATCGTTTTCTCCCCTTGTCGCCTCAACCGGCCATTGCCGGCGCGGCGGTGAGCAGTCCTGGTTGCGTCAGTGCACCGGCAGCCGGGCAAGCCAAGCCGTGGATGATAGCAGGATCGGTTTCCCCGCCTTTCCCGAGTGGATTGGCCGCAGGGGCTGCGCGGGTGCGGCTATCAGAATCGTTCGTCCTGTCTGAGATACCGCCACTTTCCGGGAGGGAGTTTGCCCAGGCTGACGCTGCCGATGCGCACCCGCTTCAAGCCCGTCACCTTCAGCCCCACCAGCTCGCACATGCGCCGGATCTGGCGTTTTTTGCCTTCCCGGAGTACGAAACGCAACTGTTCTTCGTTCTGCCAAGACACCTTGGCCGGCTTGAGTTGTGCGCCATCGAGGGAGAGGCCGTGGTTGAGGAGGCGTAGCGCCTGGGGCGAAAGCGTGCCTTCCACCCGCACCAGGTATTCCTTCTCCACCTTCGTGTCCTGTCCGATCAGCTTGCGGGCGATGCGCCCGTCCTGGGTGAGCACCAGCAGGCCGGTGGAGTCGATGTCCAGCCGCCCCGCGGGCGCCAACCCCCGCAACTGAGCCTGGCGGAAACGGATTGGCAGTGGGTCTTCGGCCCAGCGGTTTTCCGGCCGGATGAGGCTCGACGCCGGTTTGTAGCCTTCCTCCGCCTGACCGGAAACCACGCCCACCGGCTTGTGGAGCAGGATGGTGACGGCCTCGACCTGATCCGCCCGCGCCGCAGGTTCGATCTCGATACGCGCTTCTGGAGCCACTCGCGTTCCCAGCGTATCGACGACCGCGCCGTCCACCCGCACCCAGCCGTTCTCGATCCAGGTATCCGCTTCGCGGCGCGAGCACAACCCTCGGTCCGCCATGATTTTGGAAAGCCGCGGCGGATCCGAAGGGGTGGGGGCGGGTGGTCGTGCGCTGCGGCTGCGGGTTGCCGGCGGCACGGAAGGAGGCCGCTCCCTGGTGTAAAAACGCTCTTTGGTCGAACCCTCCAGTCGGCGTCGCGAACGGGAATCGGGCGATGTTTCCCCGTCC
>JBAWHH010000201.1:0-4720 GCA_049593715.1 Rhodocyclaceae bacterium | reverse complement strand
GGCCGCGTGGTGGAGATCTACGGACCGGAGTCCTCCGGCAAGACCACGTTGACGCTGCAAGTCGTTGCCGAGATGCAGAAAATGGGCGGCACGGCGGCCTTCATCGACGCCGAGCACGCCCTCGATTCCCAGTACGCCCAGAAGCTCGGCGTCAATATCGCCGACTTGCTCATTTCCCAGCCCGACACCGGCGAACAGGCGCTGGAAATCGCCGACATGCTGGTGCGTTCGGGCGGGGTAGACGTGGTGGTCATCGACTCCGTGGCCGCCCTCACCCCCAGAGCCGAAATCGAGGGCGAGATGGGTGATCAGTTGCCGGGCCTGCAGGCGCGGCTGATGAGCCAGGCGTTGCGCAAGCTGACGGCCAATATCAAGCGGACGAATACTCTGGTCATCTTCATCAACCAGATCCGCATGAAGATCGGGGTGATGTTCGGCAACCCGGAAACGACCACGGGCGGCAACGCGCTGAAGTTCTACGCTTCGGTTCGCCTGGACATCCGCCGCACCGGCGCCATCAAGAAGGGCGATGAAGTCATTGGCTCGGAAACCAAGGTGAAGGTGGTGAAGAACAAGGTTGCGCCGCCGTTCCGCCAGGCAGAATTCGACATCCTCTACGGCGAGGGCATTTCCCGCGAAGGCGAGATCATCGAGCTGGGCGTGGCGAACAAGATCGTCGAAAAGTCCGGCGCCTGGTACGCCTATGGCGGCGAGCGCATCGGCCAGGGCAAGGACAACGCCCGCGAATACCTGAGGGAGCATGCCGAAATGGCGCGGGAAATCGAGAACAAGGTGCGTGCCGCAGTGGGCGTTGCCGCCCAGCCGGCCGCAGCGACGGAGGCGTGACATCGCCACTCCGCCCGGCCTGTACGCCCTGGCGCTGAGAATGCAGGCGAGACGCGAGCATACGCGTGCCGAACTGATGCAAAAACTGGCTCCCCACGGTTCCACCGCCGACATCGCGGCCGTCCTGGATCTTCTGCAGCAGGCTGGGCTGCAGTCCGACGCGCGATTCGCAGAAGCCTTCGTGTCCTCGCGCAGTGTCCGCTTCGGCAGTCTCAAGTTGCGCTATGACTTGCGCGCCAGAGGTGTGTCCGAGGCACTGGTCGAACAAGCTCTCGGGGGCGCCGAAAGCGATGAATTGGCCCGCGCCCGGGATGTTTGGCGACGCAAGTTCGGGGCGCCGCCCAGCGACATGCGCGACTATGCGCGGCAGGCCCGCTTTCTTCAGTCCCGGGGTTTCAGTGCCGACATCCTGAAGTCCATCCTGCGTAGAACCGAGGAAGAATGAGCGAGACGACGAGCCTGCTGCGCGTGACAGGCCTGAAAAAGCGATTCAAGGCCCGCACCGTGGTCAAGGACGTGTCGTTCGATGTGGGATCGGGCGAAGTGGTGGGTCTGCTCGGCCCAAACGGCGCCGGAAAGACGACGTGTTTCTACATGATCGTCGGCCTGATCGGTGTCGATGGGGGAGAGATTCGGCTCGATGACACGTCCCTCACGCACCAGCCGATCCACCGGCGGGCGCGCCTGGGACTCTCCTACCTTCCGCAAGAAAGCTCGGTTTTCCGCAAATTGAACGTGGCGGAGAACATCCGCGCCATTCTTGAACTGCAGCAACTGGATAAGAACCAGATCACAGAACGGCTGGAGGAGTTGCTGCACGATCTGCACATCAGCCACTTGCGCGACAACGCGGCGGTATCGCTGTCGGGAGGGGAACGGCGGCGCGTGGAGATTGCCCGGGCCCTTGCCACGAGCCCTCGGCTCATCCTGCTCGACGAGCCTTTCGCCGGCGTGGATCCGATCGCTGTGCTGGACATCCAGAAGATCATCCGATTCCTGAAGGAACGCAACATCGGCGTGCTGATCACCGACCACAACGTGCGCGAGACGCTGGGCATTTGCGATCGCGCCTACATCATCAACGAGGGGGAGGTGCTGGCCGCTGGCCGGCCGAGCGAGATCATCTATAATGAAAATGTGCGTAAAGTTTATCTTGGCGAACACTTCCGGCTGTAACCCCCGGCGCTTGGCATTCCTACTCTTCTAAAGCGCGCCGTCGATGAAGCAAACGCTTCAACTCAGGCTGTCCCAGCATCTGGCGCTGACGCCCCAGTTGCAGCAATCGATTCGACTCCTGCAACTGTCGACTCTTGAACTAAATCAGGAGATCGAGAAGTTCCTGCAAGACAACCCCTTGCTCGAGCGCGAAGACATCGACGCGGGGCCGCGCAATTTTGAGCCCGTTGATGGGCAGGCGCCGCGTAGCGCGGAGGATGCGCCACCGGCGGAGGCTGAGAACGAACCCGCCGCGGCGGACAACGGTGCGAACCAGACGGATTGGCTAAGTGAGGCTGCGCCGCGAGCGCCTCGCAACGACGACGACGACACCGACTACGCCGATATCCAGGCGGCGACGGTCACGTTGCGCGAGCATCTCAATGAGCAACTCGGCACCTTGCCGCTTTCCGAATACGATCGGAATATGGTGGGCCTGTTGATCGAGGCCCTGGACGACGATGGCTATCTCACCGTCAGTCTGGAGGAATTGGCCGAACTGCTGCTGCCGGAGATGGAGGTCGATCCGGAAGATTTGCAGATTGCGCTCAAGCATCTGCAGCATTTCGATCCGACGGGTGTGGGTGCGCGCAACCCACCCGAATGCCTGGCGTTGCAGTTGAAGACCCAGCCGGCTTCGCCAGCACGCGATCTCGCCATAGCCATCGTCGAACGCCATCTCGATCAGCTTGCGGCGCGGGATTTCGCGCGCATCAAACGCGCCCTGCAATGCAGCGACGAAGCGCTCCGGCAAGCCCACGCCTTGATCATTGGGCTCAATCCCCGCCCGGCCGCCGAGTACGCGCCCCTCGATGCGCGCTACGTTGTGCCCGACGTGGTGGTAAAAAAGGTGCGCAACCAGTGGGTGTGCAGCCTCAACAGCGAAGCCATGCCGAAGCTGCGGGTCAATCGCCTCTACGCCGACATACTGCAGAGTCAGCGGGGCAATGGCTCTGCGGGCGGGTTGGCCGGGCAATTGCAGGAGGCGAAATGGCTGATCAAGAACGTGCAGCAGCGCTTCGATACAATCCTGCGGGTATCCAACGCTATCGTGGAGCGGCAGCGGCAGTTTTTTGACTTCGGCGAAGTGGCCATGCGGCCGCTGACGCTGCGCGAGATCGCGGACCAACTCGGGCTGCATGAGTCCACGATTTCCCGCGTAACCACGCAGAAATTCATGGCTACGCCGAGGGGCATTTTCGAGTTAAAGTATTTTTTCGGCAGTCACGTCGCAACGGAGACGGGGGGAGCCTGTTCGGCGACGGCGATTCGCGCGTTGATCAAGCAGTTGGTGGGTGCGGAAGATGCACAACACCCGCTGTCGGATTCGCGGATCGCCGAGATTCTGGGCCAACAGGGAATCGTGGTTGCGCGTCGCACCATCGCAAAGTATCGCGAGGCGCTAAACATTCCGCCGGTTAACCTGCGGAAATCGATTTGATGTAGTGAACGGAGGCAAAACGTGAACCTCAACATTACCGGCCATCACCTCGAAGTTACCCCAGCGATCCACGATTACGTCAACGGCAAGTTGGACAGGGTGATACGCCACTTCGACAACGTTACCAGCGTCAATGTGATTCTGACGGTGGAAAAACTCAAACAGAAGGCGGAGGTGACCGTGCACGTGCGGGGCAAGGACATTTATGTCGAATCCATCGACGGCGACCTCTATGCCGCGATCGACATCTTGGCCGACAAGCTGGACCGCCAAGTGCTGAAATACAAGGAACGCAATAACGATCACACGCGCGACACGCTAAAGCGTCAGCCCGCCGAGTGATCTGGTGCGTTGTTGTGCCCCCGGTTCGGGGGCGTATAATCCGGGCCGGTCTACGGCTGCCAGGCCGGTTTCTCCCGGACTCATCAACTCCTGGTAGACGGTGTGCCACAAGCGCGCCCTCCTCCTCTTGATCGAGCCATGAACCTCGTCTCCAAGCTTCTGCCACCGTCCAACATCGTCATCGATCTCGAGGCGAGCAGCAAAAAGCGTGTTTTCGAGCAGGCAGGCCTGCTGTTCGAGAACAATCAGGGTATCGCCCGCAGCCAGGTATTCGAAAGCCTCTTTGCGCGCGAAAAACTCGGATCCACGGGGTTGGGCCAGGGAATAGCCATTCCCCACGGTCGGATAAAGGGCCTCAAGGAAGCCGTCGGCGCAGTGGTCCGGCTCAGCACGTCGGTCCAGTTCGATGCCCCTGACGGCAAAGCGGTAAACATGCTGTTCATCCTGCTCGTGCCGGAGCAGGCGACGGAACACCATCTCCAGATCCTTTCAGAACTCGCGCAGATGTTCAGCGACAAGGCTTTTCGCGAGAGCTTGAACAACGCCCCCGACATTGCTGCGATCCACAAGCTTTTTTCCGAATGGGAACCGCATGCAGCAGGCGAACGTCGCGCGGCTGTTTGACGAAAACGCCGAATCCCTCCGGCTGGCCTGGGTTTCCGGTTCCCGCACGGCCGCTCTCAATATCCCCCATTCCGACGCAACGCCCGTCGATCTCGTCGGTTACCTCAACGTAATTCATCCCGAGCGGATCCAGGTCCTCGGGCAGGCGGAAATCGAATGGGCGCAACGCCAGCCGCTGGAGAAAGTGCAGCGCCTGTTCGACGAAATCGCCGCAGCCCGCCCTCCGGCGGTGATCGTGGCAGATGGGTGCCA
>JBAWHH010000200.1:0-3835 GCA_049593715.1 Rhodocyclaceae bacterium | reverse complement strand
CACCGGCCTGCAGATCAATAGTCCGAGAAGCGCTCACCGAATCACCAGGTTTTCTTTGCAACCACCCCGCCGCAGCCGCCCGGTAGGGCTTGGGCCAGCAGCCGGCCCACGGTCGAGCCATTTCGCGATGTGATCAACCTCTTCATATTCGTGGATGATAGCGCAAGCGGCTTTGCCCGCCATCGGCGCTGGGATCTGCTCGGCAACGGGCTGCGCGGCTGGCAAGGGGAGCGGGCTGGTAGTAGGCTACGGCATGCTCCATCCGTACGCTTTCCCAAGGCCATCTTTGGGCGCCGGCGCGGCGTTCAGCGATGGCGGCGTTTGATCCGAGCACCCTGACAATTCAGTAAAACATGCGAAATCGTCTGCAATCCTCCCTGCCGAAGCGGTACCGCGTTACCCATCCCGCTCAGCCGAAAGACCGGTCCCTCCCGGTATTCCGTTTGCTCGCCGTGTGTGCGTGCGCACTGGGTCTGGCGCTGGCGGGCTGCGGATCGGGAAGCGATGGCGGCAAATCCGCCCGAGGAAAAGGCGGACCTTCGGCGGAGCAGGCCGGCAGCGGCATGGGGGGCATGGGCGAGGCAGTGGCGGCACCACCGCTGGCGCAAGCGGTGGAGAAGGGAAATCTGAAGGCCCTGGAGACGCTGATCGAGGAGGGCGCCGACGTTCACTCGGTGGACGCGGTGCTGGCCCGCACGGCGTTGCACACCGCGGGTTTCTTCGGGCGGGAAAAGAGTGCGGAACTGCTGATCGCCAAAGGTGCGGACGTGAACGCCACGGACATCAGCGGCCTTACCCCCCTGCACGCGGCGGTGTTGGGCGGCAGCAAGCCGGTAGTCACGCTGCTTCTGGAAAAAGGGGCCGACGCGGAGGCGGCGACCGACGATGGATCGACCGCACTGCATATGGCCGCGGCGATCGGCGAATATCAGATCGCGAAACAGTTGCTGCGCGCAGGGGCAGATCGGGAGCGCGTGGACAAGCGCGGCCAGCCGCCCCGCTTCTACGCGTCCCGCAACAGCCACGACCAAACCGCTGCCCTGTTGCAGAAGAACGAAAAGAAGGACGGGGACAAAAAGGAGACCGACAAGAAAGACGCCGAGAAGGGCGAGAAGAAGGACGGCGCCGACCGGGGCTGATCGGACCCGCTTTCGCGCCCGGCGACCGATCCGCGCGGGAAAAGGGCAGATCGACCATCGAACCGCCCGGCCACTGCAGCGCCGTCCGCCCTACGGCTGCTTCTTCTGTTTGGCCTCTTCCGCCTGCCGGGCGCGCAACTCGCGCAAGCGGGAATCCACTGCCGACAGGACGTAGAAGTCCCCATCGCCCGCTTTCTGGGCGATCTCCAGTTGCTCCACCGCCGCGGCGTACTGGCCCTGCAGGGCATACACCTCCGCCTGGGACCGGTGCTCCAGCGCCCGCTTGCCCAGGGCGGCATAGCTGCGCGCCTGCAGCGCCCACAGCCGATGATCCCCCGGATAGGTCCGCAGATCATCCGCCACCCGCCGCTGCGCTTCCTGGGGCTGGCCGCTGTCCAGCAGGGTTGCCGTCAGCGCGTAGGCCAGGGCCTTGTTCTGCGGGTAACGCTGGCGCGCCTGGCGCAGGGTCTTGATGGCGGCGGGCGCATCTCTCGCCGCCAGACTGACTTCAGCAGCCAGGGTTTCCACCATCGGCGATGCCAGACGGAGGTTGCGCAAGGCATCCACTTCCCGCTGCGCAGCGTCGGGCTTGTGGGCGCGCAGATAGGCCCGGGCCAGGCCGTAGCGGGTCGCCCCTTCGGTCGTCGCCTTGCGCGCCTGAAACTGGGCCTCGAAGTCGGCTACTGCATCGTCCGGCGCACCGCGCTGGCTGCGGACTTTGGCGCGGACCAGTTGGAAGCCCAGCGAATCAGCCCCCTGGCGGCGCGGATAGGAAGCGGCGCGGTTTTCCATGTCGGCGATGCGCTCGGTCGTCAGCGGGTGGGTGCGCAGATAGACCGGTGCATTGTTTTCATACAGCCGGCCAAATTGTTGCAGGCGCACGAAGAAGGCCGCCATGGCGCGGGAATCGAAGCCCGCCGCCTGCAGGCTCTGGATGCCGATGCGGTCGGCCTCGCGTTCGAAATCGCGGGTGAAGTTGAGCTGGTTCTGGATGCCCACCGCCGCCCCGGTGGCGAGTGCCGCCTGGCTGGCATCGGTGTTGGAGCGTGCGGCGAGGATGGCCACCGCCAGTGCGGCGAGGGACATCAAACCGGCCTGCTTCTGCTGGCCGACGAGACGGGCGATGTGGTGCTGGGTGACGTGGGCCATTTCGTGGCCGAGCACACCCGCCAATTCCGATTCGCTCTGGGCGGCGAGCAGCAGGCCGGTGTGCACGCCAATGTAGCCGCCAGGCATCGCAAAAGCGTTCAGGGTGGGGTCGCGCAGGGCGAAGAACTCAAAATCCTGCTGGCGATCCGGCAGGCCGGCGGCCAGCTTTGTGCCGAGGTTATTCAGATACTCGGTGATCTCCGGATCGTCCACATACGTCGATTCGTGCAACCGAATGTCGCGCATGGCTGACTCGCCGATCTTGCGCTCCATTTGCGGCGACAAATCGCTTTGGGAGGATTCGCCCAGTTCGGGCAAGCCGTCCGCCAGGGCGCCCTGTGCGATCAATGCTGCGACGAGAATGAAAGCCTTCCATTGCATGGTGATATATTACCGATAGAGGATCGTCTGCTGCCGTAACCGCCCTAATTGCCCTGCCGATTGCCGACAACGGCGCCGAAATAAAAACGGAACCCCGCATCCCGCATGAGTACCAAGACCCTTCTCCTCGTAGACGATTCGCCCGAAGACGTGCAACTCACGCTGCACGCCCTGCGCGTCGTGGTGCCGCGCGAACACGTCACCGTCTGCGATTCGGGAGAAGACGCCCTGGACTATATTCACGCCCGCGGCGCGTACGCGACCCGGGACATCCACGTGCAGCCGCGCCTCGTGCTCCTGGATCTCAACTTGCCCCGCATCACCGGCCTCGACGTCCTGCGGGCCATTCGCGCCAAGCCGGAAACCCGGTTGCTGCCGGTGGTGATTCTGTCCGCGTCCATGGAACAGCGGGACATTCGCGCCGCGATGATGGCCGGCGCCAACAGCTACGTGCGCAAATCCCTGGATTACGCCAAGCTCAACGAAGCCATGCTCCTGCTCGCCCGCTATTGGCTGGAACTCAACATCGAACCGCAATCCTGACCGCCGCGCAACCGGAATCCCGCCGTTTCGATAGGCCCTCCGCAGATGAGTTCCCCACTCACCCATTTCGACGACAACGGCCAGGCCCACATGGTGGACGTCGGCGGCAAAGCGGAGACCCGGCGCGTGGCGCGGGCCGCGGGCATCATTCGTATGCAGCCTTCGACCCTGGCGCTGATTCAATCGGGCAGCGCAGCCAAGGGTGACGTGCTGGGCGTGGCCCGCATCGCCGCCATCCAGGGGGCGAAACGCACATCCGACCTGATTCCTCTCTGCCATCCGCTGGCGCTCACGCGCATCGCCGTCGATTTTGCGTTGGACCCGGAATCGTCCAGCGTGGGCTGCGAAGTGACGGTCGAGACCTTCGGCCGCACCGGGGTGGAGATGGAGGCCCTGACTGCAGTCAGCGTCGCCCTGCTCACCGTCTACGATATGTGCAAAGCGGCGGACCGCGGGATGCGCATCGAGAACCTGCACCTGGCGGAGAAGACCGGCGGCCGATCCGGCCACTGGCAGGCGCCGGAAACCGCCTGACCACCCGCGCGGGTCCGCAGTGCCTGGCTCGCTGGCATCAAGATTCCTTTAGCTGCGATTAGTTCGCCTCTCTTGAGACAGGGGCCTTT